>JBFXAS010000024.1:0-32369 GCA_050184075.1 Gemmatimonadales bacterium | reverse complement strand
TCGCGGCGGCCGCCCGGAGCTCGGCGCGAATCTGACCTGGGGCCTGTCGGCCAACCTCACCCAGAACGGCGCGATGAACCCGGACATTTCCCAGGAGGAGGCGGACGCCGGGCAGGTGTCGTCCGATCCGCGCCGCGCGCTGTTCTTTCAGGAGAAGCGGCCGTTCTTCCTCGACGGGCTGGAGTACTTCGCCACCCCGAGCCAGGTGATCTACACCCGGCGAATCCTGGCGCCGATCGCCGCGGCCAAGCTGACCGGCATGGTCGCGGGCGCGAGTCTCGGCCTGCTCTCGGCCGTGGACGATCAGGTCGCTTCGCGAACGGGTCATCACAACCCGGTGTACAACGTGCTCCGGATCCAGCGCGACCTGGGCGCGTCGCGGCTCGGCTTCGCCTATACCGATCGGATCGAGGGCGTCGACTACAATCGAGTGGCCGAGCTCGACGGCCGGATCGTGCTGAGCCCACTCTACAACCTGTCCTTCTACGGAGGGCTGAGCCGGACCCGCTCGGGCGACGTCAGCAGCACCGCCCCGATCTGGAACGCCGACTTCCAGCGCACCGGGCGGCGGTTCGGCCTCGGACTCACCTTCAGCGGCATCTCCAACCGGTTCGAGGCCGGCAGCGGCTTCGTGAGCCAGGGCGATCTGGTCGAAAGCTCGATCCAGCCGGCGCTTACCTTCTACGGCAAGCCTGGCGCCTTCGTCGAGCGATTCACCGCGTCGCTGCTCGGCCAGCTGGTCTGGTCGTACACCGGCTTTCGCGACGGCCAGGAAGCGCTCGACCGACGGCTCCTGGCCCGGAGCGCCTGGCGGATCCGGGGCGGCTGGGACGCTTCCGTCACGGTCTATCAGTTCAACTACGGCTTCGACCAGCGGCTCTTCCGCGGCTACGGGATCGAGGAGCCGGCGGCGGCCGGCGTCGACACCGTGGCCTACCAGCCCGGCGGCAGGGTCCCGACGCTCGCCTGGGCGGTCTCGCTGAACTCGCCGGAGGTGGCCGGGCTCAGCCTTCACACCTACACGGCGTGGGGGACGGACCTCAACTACGACGAGTTCTCGGCCGCGCGGGTCTTCCTCTCCTTCAGCACGCTTTCCTTCCGGCCGACTCGGCAGCTTCGCTTCGAGGCGCAGGCACCGACCTCGATCTACTGGCGGGGGTCGGACGGCAGCAGGGTCTCGAGCACCGTGATTCCGCGGCTCAAGGTCGAGTATCAGCTCACCCGCTCCGTCTTCGTCAGGCTGGTCGGTGAGTACCGGGCGTTCGACCGGGACAGTCTGCGGGACGACACCCGCACCGGACAGCCGCTGCTGGTTCGCGATGCCGACGGGATCTACCGGCGCGAGGGCGCGCTCGGCTTCGATCAGAACGACTTCCGGCTCGATTTTCTGTTCTCGTTCCAGCCGACGCCGGGCACGGTGTTCTTCGCAGGCTACGGCAGCAGCCTGGTCGAAGACGATCCCTTCCGGTTCCGCGGTCTCACCCGGACCCGCGACGCCTTCTTCACAAAGCTGAGCTACCTGTTCCGGCTCTGAGGTCGCGACGCCCCCTCGGGCGGGCCGTGTCTTCGGCGGGGAGGATCAGGAGCCTCCGCCCGACACCTGGAGGAAGAGTGAATCCGGGGCGGAATCGCGGATCACGGATTCGCGGATCGCGTACTCGAAGACCTCTCGCCCTTGACGGATCCGCACGGCTGCTGGAAGCCGCTGCTCGCCCCTGGTGGCCCAACCGACGATCTCCGTCGTGACCGTGCCGCCCCCTCGGAGATGGTCCTCCACCTCGAAGCCGAGGGGAAGACTGTCCGCCCGGTCGTAGTAGAGCCGTGCCACGCCGCCCAGCGCGTCGGTGACCGTCACCATCAGGGCCGGGCGTTCCGCGAATCGCGCCGTCCCCGCCACTCGCAGGGCGCGATAGCGGGCCCGCGGCTGGACGAGATTGAAGAAGAGGTCGTGCCCCCTGAGGAAGGTCTCGAGGGTGTCCGAGAGCGCGGACGGCGGGCCCTGGATCAGCTTCGCGATCCCGCTGTCGCGGGTGATGGCGAGCGTGGCCCCACCGTCGAACGCCAGGCGGACCTCCCCCGTGGCGGCCGACAGGATCTCGATCTGGTACGGAGGGCCTGCCCAGGCAACGGCCGCGCGGAGGAATACGGCTCTCGAGCTGTCGGCCCAGCCGATCGCGCGGCCAGCCCGGTCGCGTTGCCGGACAGGTGTGCGGCCGAGTCGGCCGCGAGGAGGCGCTCGACGTCGGCGAGCAGCGTGGCGCGGCTCGGGCCGCACCCGCTTCCGGCTGCGAGCAGGCTCAGGATGGCCACCGAAGCTCTCACGTCGGTCCTCCCACGGGTTGGGCCGGTCGGCAATCGGCGGCGTTGGCGCGGGCCAATCCGGAGAAAGATCGTTGCGGTCGGCCCACGGCGATTGGAGATCCTGACCGTCCGTCGACCCGCCGGGTGACCGGCTGGGCCCAGCAGCGGGTCGGGAGGCCCCCGGACCGGCGTGCCTGGCGACCGGGCGGGCTCCGTGAGATTATCCCTCCACTGACCCGACGGAGACTTCGAATGCAGTTCCGAAACCGGCTTGCGATCGCCCTCGCCTCGCTCTGGCTCTCCGCCTCGTCGCTGGCCGCCCAGGCCAAGCGCGTGGCCACGGTCGACGACCTGATGCGGCTCAAGACCGTCACCGACGTCCAGCTCTCGCCGGACGGCTCGAAGGTGGCCTACGTGGTGAGCGTGCCGGTGGTCGACAAGAACGCGCACGACAGCGACGTCTGGTTGGTGCCCGCCGCGGGCGGCGAACCGATCCAGCTGACCAACTCTCCCAAGGGCGATCAGAGCCCGCGCTGGTCGCCCGACGGCCAGCGGATCGCCTTCGTGTCGATGCGGGACGGGCCGCCCAATCTCTATCTGCTGGACCTCCGCGGCGGCGAGCCTCGCCAGCTGACCAGGACCGAAGGCGGTGTGCAGGGCTTCGCCTGGTCTCCGGATGGTGGGCGGATCGCCTTCACCAGCGCCGACCCGCCGAGCGAGGAGCGGAAGAAGGCCACCGAGGCGACGGCGGGTGTGATCGTGGTCGACGAGTACTTTCCCATGGCGCGGCTCAGCGTGGTGGACCTGGCCTCGCACAAGCTCGTCACCTTGACGGGGCCCGATCGGCACGTCACGGCCCTCAGCTGGGCGCCCGATGGCACCCGGCTCGTGGTGGTCGCGCAGCCCACGCCCCGGGTGCCCGACGGCGACCTGAGCGATCTGCTGTTGGTGCCGGCCGACAGCGGCACGGTCCGGCCGCTCGTCACCTGGGACGGTCCCGATGGCTCACCGGCGTGGTCGCCGGACGGCAGTGAGATTCTCTTCGTGTCCGGCGGCGGGCGGAACGAGCTCGGCGAAGCGGGTCTCTACGTGGTGAGTCCGGCGGGTGGCACGCCGCGGCGGCTGGCCGCGAGCTACGACCGCGGCTTCGCCGAGCCGGTCTGGGGCCCCGACGGCGCGATCTACTTCGGGTCCGTGGACGGCGTCCGGATCCAGGTGATGCGGCTCGCCAAGGGGCGGGCGGCGCCGACCGCGCTCACTTCGGGCGATCGGGTGCACGCCGGCTTCAGCCTCTCCGCCGACGGGCGCACGATCGCTCTCCGGGTCCTCGACCCGAGCACACCGCCCGAGATCTTCGTCAGCGCCGTCGAGCGCCACCAGCCCAGGCGACTCACCACCACCAACCCCATGCTCGACAGCCTCTCCCTCGGCGCGATGAAGGTGGTTCGCTGGAAGAGCACCGACGGGATGGAGATCGAGGGCCTGCTGATCGAGCCGGTTGGAGCAACCCCGGGCCGGCGGTTTCCGGTGCTCACCTACGTGCACGGTGGCCCGACCGGGGTGTTCACATTGGGGTTCGAGCCGCAGATGGGGGCGGCGCCGTTCCCGATCCAGGCGGGGCCCTATCCGCTCCAGGTGTTCGCCGGGAAGGGCTACGGCTTGTTCATGCCGAATCCGCGCGGCAGCTCGGGCTACGGCAACGCTTTCCTCCGCGCCAACGTTGACGACTGGGGTCACGGCGACTTCGCCGACATCATGTCGGGGCTCGACCACCTCGTCGCCCAGGGCCTTGCCGACCCCGCCCGGCTCGGCCTGATGGGATGGAGCTACGGCGGCTACATGACCTCCTGGGCCATCACCCAGACCGACCGCTTCAAGGCCGCGTCGGTCGGCGCGGGGCTTCCCAATCTCTTCAGCATGCACGGCAACACCGACATTCCAGGCACGCTCCGGGAATACTTCGGCGACGTGCCCTGGCGGGCCAAGGAGCGCTATGAGCGGAGCTCGGCGATGTATCACGCCGACAACATCAAGACCCCGACCCTGATCCAGCACGGCGAGAAGGACGATCGGGTGCAGCTGGGGCAGGCGTGGGAGCTCTATCGTGCGCTCGAGGATCGGGACGTGCCGCGGCTCTTCGTGATCTACCCCCGGCAGGGACACTTGATCATCGAGCCGAAGCAGCAGCAGGACATGATGACCCGGAACCTCGACTGGTTTACCCAGTACGTCCGGGCCCAGCCCGTGCCCTGACGCCGAATCTCGCCGGCTAGCCGCAGACCGAGAGCACGACCCCGCCGCCCTCGCGCGCGTCCGCTCGATCCGAGGGCCCGGTCAGCGGCCACCCCCGGCGGGCAGGATCGGCAGCACGATCGCCGAGCCGCTCGGGCCGCCGAGGTGCAACCGGTGGGTCGCCTTCCGGTAGTCGGACGGCTTCGCGGCGCTGATGTCGATGAAGCGCTGCGGGTTCCGCTCCACCAGGGGGAACCAGCTGCTCTGCACCTGCACCATGATCCGATGCCCCCGCCGGAAGGTGTGGAACGCGTCGGGCAGCGTGAGCGCCACCTTGGTCGGCCGGTTGGGGACGAAGGCCTCCGGCTTCTCGTAGCTGTTCCGGAACCGCCCCCGCATCACCTCGGCGCGCACCAGTTGCTGGTAGCCGCCCATCCGGACGGCCGTGGGGTTGGGGGAGGGATCCGGCGTGTCGTCGGGGTAGACGTCGATCAGCTTTACCACCCAGTCCGCGTCTGTGCCCGTGGTCGACACGAGCAGCTTCGCCTCGATCGGGCCCGCGACGGTGAGATCGGCGTCGAGCGGCTCGGTTTCCCAGACCAGCACGTCCGGCCGCTGGGCTGCGAATCGCTGGTCCGCGACCATGTACTCGCGCTGATAGCGCGCGCCGACGATTCGGTCGATGTAGGGGACCGGCTTGGCCGGGTCGCTCACGAACTCCACCTGCCCGGACGACACCCCGCCACCGGCCCGCACCAGCTTGCCGCCCTGGCCGAAGGCCAAGGTGGTCGCGACGGCGCCCTTGGGCGGCCACGCGTCGAAGGTCCGCCACCGGTTCGCGCCGGTCTCGTAGACCGTCGCTTCGGCCAGCTCACGGTCGCAGCGGTCCTTGAGCAGACAGTTGTAGAAGGGCAGCTCGACGTTCTCGTGGTACCAGGTCGAGGTCTCGCTCCCGAACTGGAGGTCGCCGAGGTGGGTCCCCGCCTCGAACCACCACTGTCCGTGATACCAGGGACCCATCACCAGGACGTTCTTCGCGCCCGGGTTCTGTCGCTCGATCGCCTCGTAGACCTTGAGGGCGCCCCAGATGTTCTCGTGATCGTACCAGCCGCCGACCACCATCACCGCGGGCTTCACGCTCACCAGGTGCGGGCGCGGGTCGCGCGCCTTCCACCAGTCGTCGTAGGTCCGATGACGGCGGAGCTCGGTCCAGAAGGGAATCCCGCCCTTGAAGAGCGCGGTGTCGATCCGCGCTCGCGACCCGGCGCGGAGCAGGAAGTCGTAGGCGTCGGGCGTTCCCATGTCGTAGCGCGGGGCTCGCTCCCTGGTCGGCGCGTGGCGCGGCTTTCCGAAGGAGGAGAGGAAGGCGAAGGCGTCGCCCAGGAGGAAGGCTCCGTTGTGGTTGAAGTCGTCTCCGAGAAACCAGTTGGTGACCGGCGCCTGGGGTGAGGCGGCGACCAGATTCGGGTGGTCGCTCAGGATGCCATGGGTGGTGTAGAAGCCGAGATAGGAGACACCGTACTGCGCGACCCGCCCGTTGTGGTGGCGGAGGTTCTTCACCAGCCAGTCGATCGTGTCGTAGGTGTCGCTCGACTCGTCGATTGCCCGCCCGGTCTTGCGCGGATTGTGCGGCCGGACGTTGACGAACTCACCCTCGGACTGATACCGCCCCCGCACGTCCTGATAGACGAAGATGAACCCCTCGGACGCGAAGGTCGGCCCGGGGCCGAGCGGGTCGAGGTACGTGTCGGTGGCGTAGGGCGTGCGGGTGAACAGGATCGGCCAGCTGCGGGTCGTGTCCCGTGGCGTGTAGATCGTCGTGAACAGGCGAGCCCCGTCGCGCATCGGGATCATCGTGTCGACCTGGGTGTACTGGGCGCGGACCGCGGGCGACAGCTGGGCCTGCAGGAGGAGAAGAGCGAGGGTCAGCATTGGCGGTCGATCCGGTAGGCGACCCCGTCAAACTACGGTGCGTGGGCCGCCAGCGTCCAGCGTGACGAGCGTCCGAGCGGGAGGTCTTCGCCCCGACGGTTCATCGTTCCTTCAGACGGGCGCCGCCGCGCAACCGCTTGTTGCGGGGTCGGAGGTCGAGTGGCTGCGGCCCGTCGAGCGGGGCCTGCTGGGGCGGGCGGGCCTTCGGCTGCGGCCGCGACCGAGGGTACGCTGGCGCGCGCCGCTCGATCGACGTAGAGCAGCGCCGGCAGGGCCGTACGCTCGCCAGGTCTCGGTTGAGGTTGCCAAGGACCGCCCGATCGAATCGGATCGGCCGTGTCGGCCCGGCCCCTTGTCCGTGTCGAATCAGGTGGTATCCTATCCCAATGCCCCGTCAGCGAGCGATCGCCTCGCCCGAGCTGGTCTGAGCGGCCCAGCACCGCGATGCCCGGCACGGATCCTCGCCACGCGATTCAACCGGACGACGCGCTGCTCAGCGCGCTTCGTG
The DNA here is from genome assembly GCA_050184075.1 of Gemmatimonadales bacterium. GTDB lineage: Bacteria > Gemmatimonadota > Gemmatimonadetes > Gemmatimonadales > GWC2-71-9 > SHZU01. The sequence goes on along the minus strand of JBFXAS010000024.1, from coordinate 25,396 downwards.
CCGGCGACCGGTCGGTGCTGGACCAGCTGTTTTCTCTCGCGTATGACGAGCTCCGGCGCCTGGCCCACCAAACCCGTGGCTGGGGCGGAGGCTCGATGACCACCACGGCCCTGGTCCACGAGACCTACCTGAAGCTGCTGCCCGCCCGACTGCCCGTGGAGGATCGTACCCACCTTCGCATGCTGATCGGCCGGGCCATGCGACAAGTCCTGATCGATGCCTCGCGCCGCCGCCTGGCCGCCAAGCGCGGTGGCGGAGGTCCCGTCCTGCACTTCGACCCCGACGCGCAGGGCGCCCCGATGGAGCCCGAGCAGGTGCTCCGGCTGCACGAGGCGCTCACCGAGCTTGAGGCCATCGATCCCCGGCGGGCCGCGGTGGCCACCTGCCGCTACTTCGCCGGCTTGGACGTTCAAGAGACCGCGGAGGCGCTGGGCATATCGACGCCCACGGTGAAGCGGGATTGGCGAGTCGCTCGCGCCTGGCTGGCCGACGCGTTGGCCTGAGCGCGAGACCCTCCACCGTTCCGGACGAGGGCTGCCACACGTGGCGGATCGCGCACCACTGGATTCGAATCGTTGGGCCCGGGCAGCCAATCTGTTCGAGCAACTCGCCGACCAGTCAACGGCCGAGCGCGCCGAGGCGCTCGACGCCCTCGCGGCATCCGACCCCGAGCTCCACCAGATCGTGACGTCGCTCCTTCGGGGCGACGCCGCCGGACACTCCGGATTCGATGGCGGCCTCGCCGCCGCCGCGTACCTGGTCGACGACCCGGGTCCGAGCACGGCCGGCCCGACGCTCGACCAGACCGTCGGATCGACCATTGGTCCCTATCGCATTCTCCGTGAGCTGGGGCACGGCGGCATGGGGGTCGTCTTCCTCTGCGAGCGGGAGGCCGAGGGCTTTCGCAAGTTGGTGGCGATCAAGTGCCTGGCCTCCCGACGAGCGGGCGAGCATCAAGTGCGCCGCTTCCTTCGCGAGCGTCGCATCCTGGCCGGTTTGACCCATCCCCACATCGCGCAGATGCACGACGGCGGGATCACGGACGCCGGTGAGCCCTATCTGGTGATGGAGTATGTCGAGGGCGAACGGCTGGACCGCTGGTGTGACGAGCGCCGGCTCGAGCTCGCTCAGCGGCTCCGCCTCTTCGTCACGGTGTGCGATGCGGTGCAGTATGCCCACCAGCAGTTGGTGATGCACCGCGACCTCAAGCCCGGCAACATCCTCGTGACGGCCGAAGGACACGTCAAGCTGCTGGACTTCGGGATCGCGAAGCTGGTCGAGGACCCCGAGAGCGAGACCGACCCCGAGACCAACACCTCCCGCGCCCTGACGCCGGACTACGCGAGCCCGGAGCAGCTCCGGGGCGACCCAGTGACCGCGGCTACCGATGTGTACTCGCTCGGCGTGGTGCTCTTCGAGCTGCTCACCGGGCGGCGCCCGTGGGAAGCCTCGGGGTCGCGCTCACGCCTCCTCTCCTTCGAGCTCGACCCGCCCCGCGCGAGCACCATCGTCCGGGAGCGGAGGAGCTCGGCCGCCGAGCTGGAGGAGCGCGCCTCGCGGCGTGGGGCGACGGCGGCGCAGCTGGAGCGGCGTCTCCGTGGCGACCTCGACAACATCCTCGAGCGCGCCCTCGCGCGGGAGCCCGGCCAGCGTTACGCCTCCGTGCAGACGATGCTGGAGGATCTGCGACGGCATCTGGACGGCCTGCCCGTGTTGGCCCGTCGCCACAGCCGCCCGTATCTGCTCGCCAAGTTCGCCCGGCGCCATGCGGTCGGAGCGGCGGCCGCCGCGGCCGCGACGATCGCGCTCGTTGTGGGTTCGACTGCGGCGCTCTGGCAGGCGCGGGTGGCTGCGTTCGAGCGCGACGCCGCCCGCGCCGAGGCGGAGAAGGCGCGCCGGGTAACCGAGTTCCTGGTGAGTGTCTTCCGGGAGGCGGATCCCGCGACGGCGCGCGGCGCCAACATGACGGCGCGTGAGATCCTGGACCGGGGGGCCCGGCGGGTGGATCAGGAGCTGGCGGCCGTTCCCGCGGTTCGGGCCACGGTCATGCGGGCCCTGGGCAACGTCTACGCGGGGCTCGGCGAGTATGCCACCGCCCGCACGTTGCTCGAGCGGAGCTACGAGCAACACGCGGTCCTGCTGGCGCCGAACGACCCGGAGCTGGCGGATGCGGTCCATGCCCTCGCCGCGCTGGCCTTCGATACGAAAGGCAATGCCGATTCCCTCTACGCGGTCGCGCTGGACATCAGGGAGCGTGCCTCGCGCCGGGACGCCGCGGCGATTGCCGACGAGCTGCACGGCCTTGCGATGAGCAAAATGACCAGCGACACGACGGCCGCCGACAGCCTGCTGCGCCAGGCGCTGGACATCTATCGACTGAGCCCCGGTCGGGAGGCCGAGCTCGGCAACACGCTCAACGACCTGGCCCTCCTCCGGCACCACCAGGGCCACTACCCCGAGGCCGAGCGTCTGTACGAAGCCGCCCTCTCAGTGAAGCACGCGACCCTCGGTGCGGATCACCCCGCCGTCTTCATCACGATGAGCAACCTCGGGTGGCTGCGTCAGCTGATGGGTCGCTACGACGCCGCGGACTCGATGCTCCGGGCCACCCTGGAGGGCCGGCGACGGGTCCTGGGGCCCGATCATCCCGAGGTCGCCCGCACCCTTGCGGGCTTGGCGGAAGTCGCCGGGCTGAGCGGCCGATCCGCCGACGCGGAACGCTACCAGATCGAAGCCATGGCGATTCAGGAGCGGACCTACGGCCCGGCGGACAACCGGGTGATCGGCAGTCTGAGCCTGCTGGCCAGGATTCGCGGCGCCCAGGGTCGCTGGCGGGCGGCCGATTCCGCCTTTCGGGAGGCGGAGCGCCGCTACCGACAGCGGGGGGAGGATCGGTCCGTCGCCATGGCGCGCCTGATCAACGACCGGGCCGCGCTCTTCGAGCAGGCGAGGGACTATTCCGGGGCCGCCGCCCAGTACCGACGGGCCCTCGAGCTCTACCGGGACAACCTCGGAGCGCGTCATGCGTTTACCGGCCTGGTGCTCGGGAATCTCGCCACGGCGCTCCTGTACCAGGACAGCCTGGCTGCCGCCGAAGAGGCCTTCACGGCGGCCGCCGTGATTCTGCGCGAGGCGTACTCGCCCGAGCACGGCAGCCTGGGGCCGGTGCTGATCGGCCTCGGCACGGTCGAGCTCCGCACCGGTCGGCTGGAGCGGAGCGAGGCCACCTTGCGCGAAGCACTCCGCCTCGTCGAAGCCGCGCTCCCCGCCGGCCACTGGCGGATTGCCCAGGCACGGATTCGCCTGGCTCGCACCCTCACGATGCGGGGTGAGCACGCGGAGGCGGAGCGCCTGCTCGACAGCGCGGCCAACAGCTTGCGCGACCAGCAGCGACAGCGCCCCGCGGACTACCGCGAGGCGCTGATTGGCCTGGAGGAGCTCTATCGGCGCACCGGGCGCGTCGCCGAGGCCGCCCGAGTCCACCGGGAGGGGCGCGCACTGGACGGCTCCGCTCCTCGCTCCCGCCGCCGATGAATCGACGGCGGGGCGACTACTTCACGAGGGTCTTCGCCGCGACCCGAGAGAGGCTGCCCTCCCTTGACGCGTGGGCCTACTGGTTGCTCGCTCCCAACGGGGGAGGCGGAGGTGGTGTCGATGTAGTCGTCCCGGCGCTGCGACTCGAGGCGATGGCGGTCCGGAACGCCTCCTGCCAGCTCGACGCCGTGCCGGGGCCCTCCAGCACGAGGCTGGTCACGCTTGCCCTCGCCGCCGGCTGCCCACGCTGGCTGGTCAGCCGGAGCACGAACGAAGCGTCGTCGCTATCATACCGCGGTTGCTGCACGAACGTGCCGTTGCTCACCCGAAGTGACTTGATGATCCACCCGGGCCCCAACCGCTTCCCGCCGAACATTTCGAACGACACCGGATAGGACGCCTGGTTGCCGGTCGGCGGATTCACCAGCGCATTGCCGCCGACGACCTTGGCATGGATGCATTGAGCGCGGACGAGGTCTACGCGAACGTAGACCTCGCAGGGGTTGGGATTGGGAAGAGGATTCCGGGTGACGAGCAGGGTGTTGACGCCATCGGGGGTACCGTCCAGGCGAACCTGCGGGAGGGAGGGCGCGCTGCCCTCCAGCGGGGCGAACGTGAATCCGTAGCTCCGGGCCGTTCCCCACGCGCTGATCCCGCTGATGGTCCACTGCCGCCGTCCCTCGAATGCGTCGGCCCAGTTGGCGCCGGCCGGCCCCCGCAGAGTCACGCTGCGAACGATCACGGATCCCGTGGTCGAGGCATAGGACGTGGCCTTGACCCGAAAGCTGAGATCCTGGCCGCCCGTCGTGACTCGGCGGTCCCAGGTGTAGCTGCCCCCGAGCTGCACGCTCTCCACGCTCCATCCCGGCGCGAGCGTGCGGCCCCCGAAGAACTCGAAGGTCACCGTGCGAGATCCGCTGCCCGGGCGCACGACGGACGCGTTCCCGCCCACCACCTGGGCCAGGGTGACGGTTTGCCTCCTGAGCCCGATCTGGGTCTGCGTCGTCAGCCGCGTATTCACACCGTCGCGTGGGCTGGTGACGGTCTGCCCGGACCCGTAGGTGAGGGGCTGGAAGGTGAAGCCCTGCGTCTTTGCCTCACTCCAGGCGTTGATGCCTGGGATCGTATAGCTCTGCTGCCGGGACCGCGTGGTCAGCGCTGGGGCTTGGCCCGGGACGACGGCGGGCCAGGCCAGGGCGCCAATCGCGCCGAGAGCGAACAGCCGGGACCGTGCGACGGTGATCATGCGGCCTCCTGCGTGGGCGTCGGGAGCAGATGAACGACGGCACCTGGCTGGGGAGCGTCCAGCCGGCCGTCTGCCCGGTCAATACGCAGACGTGGCCGCAGGCGGATCATCCCGCCTGCCAACCGAAGGCTCGGATTTCCGCCGCGCACGGTACTGTTCACCCCGCGGGGCGGGTGCAGTCATCCGCCCGACATGGCCCCGACGATGAGGAACGGCTCGCCCCCGCGGGCCGCAGACTCGGGCAGCTCGGCATCGGAATCCTCGCGAAGCCCCGAAGCGGCAATGGAAGCACCATGCCGCTCGTCCCGAAGCGGACCCCGCATCGGTCGAGCGGTGTCCACGGCCTGGCCATCGCGGGTCCGGGAGCCTCATCCGACGGATCACGTCGCGCGACCGGGGGTCGCTGGCGCGCGCCGCTCGATCGACTTAGAGTAGGAGAAGGTGGTGAGCTTCCCTGGACGGAGAACGATGGTCACAGCAGTTCGCAGGCACGGCCGCGCGTGGCGCCGCATCGGATCCCCGATGAGGCGGGCGCACGGCGTGCTGAGCAGCCTGCTGCTGGTCGCCGTGTCGCTCATGAGCGGGCCCGGCATGGCCATCGTCGAGGCCTGGGAGCACAGCCATCGCAACGGCCCCTGGCACGGACGCGAGGTCCACGTCGAGGCCCGCGACGTCGTGGATCACGGCGACCTGTGCTCGGTCTGGATCATCACCGCCTCCTCGCGGCCAGCCGGACGTGCCCACGACGTCCCGGCCGCCCCAGTCGTCGTCACCGACTCTCCAGTCTACAGCCTCGATTCTCGCTTCCTCGACGCTCTTCGTCGCTTGCCGCCCTCGCGCGGCCCTCCTGTCGTTCTCTGATCAACACCAAATAGCGCCGCACGCCTGACGGCGTGGGGCGAAACGCGGCCCGGCTGGGATCCGATCCCGGCTGGCCGCCCGCGGATCAACGCCTTCGCCATCCGGCACCGTTGCGCGCCGGTAGCGTCCGCGCAGGCGCCCGCGGTCGATCGAGCAGCGGAGGACGAGCTTGATACACAGAGTGCTCTTGGGAGTCTCGGTTCTGGCCGGCGTCGCCACCTCGGGGCTGGGCGCGCAACGCCGGGACGACGGCATGCTCGCCGGCCACGTGCTGTCCGCCCGCGACGGCGCGCCGATCGCGGCAGCCCTGGTTCGAGCGTTGGGCGCCCATGCGCTCGACTACACCCACACGGATGGCAGCTTCGCTCTCGGGCCCCTCGTCGCCGGTCGGCAACGTCTCCTCGTAACGGCCATCGGCTACAAGGCCCTCGATACCACCGTCGTCGTCGAGGCCCGGCGCACCGTGAGTCTCGAGCTGCGGCTCAGCGAGTCGGTGCTCCAGCTCGAGGAGATCGTCTCGACGGGAGCCGTCGACGATCGTCCGCTGAGTGACGCGCTGAGTCCGACGTCGGCGGTGAGCGGGGCCGCACTCGACCGCCAGCTGGCTGGCACGGTGGCCGCCACGCTCCGGCACGAGCCCGGCGTCGCCTCGGGCGGCATCTCGGCCGTCACCGCGCAACCGGTCATCCGCGGCTTGGGGGGCGATCGGGTCGTGGTGCTCGAGGACGGCCTCCGGCCGGGAGACCTGGCGGCGACTTCTGCCGACCACGCGGTCACCATCGATCCGCTCACGGCCCGGGCCATCGAAGTCGTCCGGGGGCCGATGTCGCTGCTCTATGGGAGCAGCGCGCTCGGCGGGGTGGTGAACGTGATCCGCGACGAGATTCCTTCGACCCGGCTCGACGAGCTGCACGGCGTCGTTACCGGACAGGCGAGCAGCGTCGATCGGGGCGGAGTGCTCGGAGGATGGCTGACGACCGGTCGCGGCCCGATCGCGTTCCGCCTCGAGGGCTCCGCGCGCGGCGCGGGCGACACCCGCACGCCGCTCGGACGGTTGGTCAACACCCGGGCCACGACCGTGGATCTCGCCGGCTCCGCCTCGTACGTAGGCTCGGCGGGCCACGCTGGCCTGTCGTACCGCTTCTACGACAACGACTACGGTATTCCCGGCGGCTTCGTCGGCGGGCACGACCAGGGTGTCGACATCGCGATGCGGCGGCACACGGTTCGCGGGTCTGGTGAGCTGCACCGCGAGCGAGGTGCCCTGCGTCGGATCTCGGCCGATCTCGCCGTCACCGCTTACCGCCACACCGAGTTCGAGCCCTCGGGGTCGGAGGGCACGAGGTTCCGGCAGACCTATGCGACCGCCCGCGTCGTCGCCCAGCACACCGGCCTGGTCGGTGGCGCGAGCGGCGCGATCGGGGTCGACGCCCGGTTCCGCGACATCGAGACGGGCGGGACGCTCCGCACGCCGTCGACGGCCGACTTCACGACGGCGGCGTTCGTGGTGGAGGAGTACGGCACCGGACCGCTCCGGGTCCAGGCCGGGGTGCGCTACGACGTGGCGCACTACTCGCCGCAGGAGAGCGGCACGATCAACGTCGGCGGGACCGCGATCCCGATTCGGAGCCGGACCTTCGGCTCGCTCTCCGGCTCGGTCGGTGCCCTGTACGATCTCGGCGGCGGCTTCAAGCTCGGGGCCAGCGCGGCGAGAGCCTATCGGACGCCGGACTTCATCGAGCTCTATTCGGACGGCCCCCACCTGGCCGACAACTCGTACACGGTGGGTGACCCGTCGCTCGAGGCGGAGTCGGGTCTGGGCCTCGACGTCTTCGCGCGGGTCGAGCGTCCGACGCTCAGGGCGGAAGTCGCGGTGTTTCGGAACTCGCTCGACGACTACGTCTTTCCGTCGAGTCGAGGCCGGGCGCTGATCGGCCGCCAGGGCGGGCGACCGCTCTTCCAGTACACCAACGAGGCGGCGCGCTTCACCGGCGCCGAAGCGGCGTTGGCCGTGAGCCTGGCTGCGCGGCTGTCGCTCGAGGCGACGGCGTCGTATGTCTCCGCGACGTTCACCAAGGCGCGTGCGCCGATCCCCGTGATCGAGCCGCCGGACACGAGCTTCGTCGCCGCGTCGGACCACCCGCCCTTCATTCCCCCGCTCTTCGGCACCCTGGAGCTGCGCTACGAGCGCCCGTCCTTCTTCGCGGGGAGCGGGATCCGCTGGTCGGCTCGGCAGACCGAGCTCGGCGATTTCGAGGAGCGCACCGATGGCTACGTGGTGGGCGACCTCCACGCCGGTGTCCGCCTCTTGCTGGGCGGACAGTACCACACCTTCACGGTGCGGGTCGACAACCTGACCAACCGGACGTATCGCGATCATCTCTCGAGGATCAAGGCGATCATGCCGGAGCCCGGCCGCAACGTGAGCCTGCTCTATCGAGTGTCCTTCTAACCGTCACATCAGGAGACGAGCATGACCTTCGAGCGCAAGATGACCCGACGAGCCCTCGCATTTGGCGCCGTCGCGCTGCTGGCGCTGGGCGCCTGCAGCGACCCCGAGGAAGAAGAAGAGCCCGACGTGGCCACGATGCGGGTGACGATCGGCGCCACCGTCGTCGACTTCACGGGCGGCTGCACCCCGTCGGTGAGCGGTGTGACGATCCCGACGACCGGGGCCCAGGTCAGCGCGGCCTTCCTCCGGGCGGATCAGACGCCGGATCCGCTGGTGACGGCCGCCGAGTTCGAGCTCGCCGTGACGCCCGAGAGTCGCTTCGCTCGGACCGCCGCCTTCGCTGGCACCCTGTCGGGTGGCGCGGCGGGTCAGGCGCAGGTCAGCTTCGCCCTCTTCCACAAGGAGGAGATGCACGAGGACTACGGACCCTGCCCGCTCACGATCACCGTGCAGTGAGGGGGGCCCGGTGAGCGGATGAGTCAGGACGCGAGCGCACGCCGGCCCCTTGGCATGGGCCTGCGGGACTGGCCAGGGCGCGCGCGTTCGCCCGTCGTGTTGCCGGGCATTGCTCCGATGACCAAGGGTGCCTGCCGCCCGCGGCGGTTGTCGAGATTACCTGGCTGGCAGCGGCGGCTCCGGTAGTCGCATCCGCTGGACGACCGCCCGGAATCCCGGGTGGCTCCGGAGGCCGGCGAACCCGAGGTCGGTGCGCAGGTAGATGAGACCGGGGTTCCGTTCGCGGTAGGCTCGCTCGAGGCCGTCCATGGCGTGGACCGTGTCCCCCGCCAGCGCCCACAGCGCCGCCGTCCGCAAGGTGTTCTCGCTGCCGGCACCGCGCCGTGCATCGAGGTCGAGCCAGGCCCGCCAGAAGCCGCTCATTCCGCCGGCCCCATAGGCGCGACGCATCCCGTCGAGTTCCTGTGCGTCCGCGCTCCGAAGCAACGCGACTCGCAGCAGGTCCTCGACGGCTTCGTCGTATCGGCCCGCCACCATCAGGGCGAGCCCGGCGGTAGCGGGCAGCCCCGGTCCCAATCCAAGGCCGAGCGGGTTGACCGGATCGAGCTGGAAGGCGCGCCGATATTCGCCGATGGCCCGGTCACCCTGTCCAAGCTCGAGGTATTCGTCGGCGATCACGAACCGGGTCCGCGCGTTGAGCGGGTCCAGCGCGAGCGCTCGTTCCCGGGCGACCACCGCCTCCTCGACCCGTCCCATCGCGTGGAGGTAGTTGGCCAGGTGGTGGTGGGCATGGGCGTCGTTGGGATTGAGCTCGACGGCCCTGTTGAGGGCGACCCGGGCACCCTCCCAGTCCCACTCGAAGAAGAGCTTGAGGATCCCGAGCGCGACGTGCGCCTCGCCCAGCTCGGGGGCCAGCGCGAGGGCCCGCTCGGTGAGGGCGCGCATCTCGGCCACGCCGTCCCCGCGCGACACCCCGCCGAAGTAGATCAGCGGCGCGACGACGCTCGCCTTTCCGGCATAGGCGAGCGCGAAGCCGGGCTCGAGCTCGATGGCGCGATCGAAGTGAGCGGCGGCCTGGCGAAGCGCCTCGACCGAGAGGCTGTTGCGGAGGTAGAGACCGCGGAGGTACCGGTCGTAAGCCTCGAGCCCCGGTGGGCCGGTGGCCCCGAGCGTCGGCGACGCCGTCAGGCGAAGCTCGAGCGCCCGAGCGATGTCGCGGGCGATCTCGTCCTGGACGGCGAAGGCGTCCGCCATCTCCCGGTCGTATTGCGCCGACCAGAGTTGATAGCCGGTGGTGGCATCGCTGAGTCGGGCCGTGACCCGCAAACGGCCGCCGTTCCGGCGGACGGCTCCCTCGAGCACGGTCTGTACCCCGAGCGTGTCGCCGATCGCCCGGACGTCGAGCGACCCATTCCGCAAGGCGAAAGACGAGCTCCGCGCCGCGACTCTCAGGTTCTCGACCCGGCTCAGGGCGGAGATGACCTGCTCGCTCAAGCCGTCACTGAAGTAGGTGTGCTCGGGGTCGGCGCTCAGGTTCGCGAACGGCAACACGGCCACCGACGAGCCTCCGGCGGAGCGGGCGGCGGCCTGTCGGGAGAGCCGGGGCGCCGACCACCACAGGCCGAGCACCACGAGGGGGGTCGCCGCGAGCACCCAGCGGAGGCGGCGGCGGCTGGAGCCCCGCGCATCGGGTCGGCCGGCAGGCGCCGGAGCGGGCGGCTCGGCGTCCGCCGCAGGCTCGGGCGTTGCCACCGCGGCTGGCCGACGGGGGCGAGGGGTGTGGCGCAGCTGCTCCTCGGAGGCGACGACGTCGGGGTCCGGCCCCGCGTCGAACTCCTTTCGAAGGAACTCGGTGTGGGCCCTCGCCAATCGGAGCGCGCCGGCCCGGTCGCCTGCCGCGTCCAGGGCCCGCATCAGTCGAAGGGCCACCCGCCCGCTGCCCGGGTCGTGCGTGGCCAGGCGGCGCCACCAGCGTGCGGCCGCCGCGTGCCGTTGCTCCGCCTCGGCGGCTTCCGCGAGGGACTCGAGCGCGGCTCCGTAGCGATCCGCCAGGTCGACCCGCTCGGCGCTCAGGAGTTGATCGAGCTCGGCGGCTCCGGGCAGGTGAAAGCCGTCCAGCAACGGCCCGGCCACCACGCCGACCGCCGCTTCGAGCTGACCCTCGGCCAGGAGGCGCTCGAACGTCGCGAGGTCGGAGGTCACCGCGTCGGGGTTGAGGAGCAGGTCGTCCCCGGTGCTCAGGATCGCGGCATCGCCCAGGGCGGCGCGCACCAGATAGACGGTGTCGGAAAGCTGGGCTCGCGCCCGCTGCGGACGCGCTTCCGGCCAAAGCAGCGCCGCCAGCTTGTCGCGGGTTACGGCGCGACCCCGGCTCAGGGCGAGGAGGGCGAGCAACGCGAGGCGAGGACCGCGGGTGCCGCGGGCAGCTACCGGACCCTCCGGACCCTCCAGGGTCGCGGCGCCAAACAGCTTCAGCGTCAACACATGCGCCTCGCGAGACCGGCACGAGAGAGCGGCGAGAGGGGCGATGGGGCCGGACCCTACCTTAGCCGCCGTCTGACGCCCGAGCAAGCGCCGCATGCCGGGGCGATCGTCGCCCCGGGGCCCTGCAACGGGCCCGTACGTCGATTCCCGACGGCGGACGTTCCATCCCTTCCGAACGGAGGTCTCAGTGTCCAAGCGTTCTTCACTCGTGGCGTCGCTCCTTCCGCTGCTGGTGGCAGCGGCCGGGTGTGGCGGGTCCCCAGCGGAGCCCGAAGAGATCGTGCTCCCCGTCTACGCCAACGCGGCGGTCTCCCGTGAGCACGGTACCCACATGCGCGGCGCCGAGGAGACCCCGCCGAGGGAGACCCGCGCAACCGGCCAAGTCGTGCTGAAGCGCACCCGGGACGGCTCGGCGCTCCGCTACCGGCTGATCGTCGCCAACATCGAGGACGTGTTGCAGGCCCACATTCATCTCGCTCCGCCCGGCGTCGCCGGACCGGCGATCGTCTGGCTCTATCCGTCGGCGCCGCCGGCCGTGCTGATCCCGGGACGGTTCAGCGGCGTGCTGGCCGAGGGCCTGATCACCGACGAGCGAGTCGTCGGACCGCTCGCGGGGCAGGGCGTCGCGGGCCTGCTCGAGGCGATCCGATCAGGCAACGCGTACGCCAACGTGCACAACACGCAGTTCCCTCCGGGTGCGATTCGCGGCCAGCTGAAGTAACAGCTGCCAACCTGCGGCGGGGACGTGGGAGTCTCCGCCGTGACGGCGGTTTCTTGGCCACCATCTGCTCGGACAGCAGGTCGGCGACCCGGATGCCGCGCTCGCCAGGGCTGCACGGGAGGCCTGACCGATCGGCGCGCTCCAGGCTGGCGGCCGTTCGAGGTGGCCGCTACGTTCCTGCGTGCTTTCCGAAGGCTCCTTCATTCGAGACCCAGCGGGCCGATGAGCGGCGATCCGGAACGCCCGACCGAGAGGTCACCGGCCGACGCCGAGTTGCGCTCCATCGAGATGGAGCTCGAGCCGGATTCGGTGCTCGACACCCTCCGGAAGGCGGTGGCCGACCGCTATCACGTCGATCGGGCGATCGGGACGGGCGGCGCCGCCGTCGTTTTTCGCGCGATGGACCTTCGCCATGCGCGCCAGGTGGCGATCAAGGTGCTCCAGCCCGAGCTGACTCACCGGATGGGCGCTCGGCGTTTCCTGCAGGAGATCCGGATCGCCGCCCGCCTCGCCCATCCCCACGTCCTGCCGCTCCTCGACTCGGGCTCGTTCACGGTGGACCGGGGCCTCGAGTGTCCGTATTACGTGATGCCCCTCGTGCAGGGCGACACGCTGCGCCAGCGGCTCGTGAAGGGGGCCCTCCCGGTCGAGGAGGCGCTCCGAATCTTCGGCGAGGTCGCCGACGCGGTGCAGTACGCCCATCGGCGCGGGATCGTCCACCGCGACATCAAGCCCGAGAACGTGATGTTCCTCGAGGACCACGCGGTGATCGCCGACTTCGGGATCGCCCGCGCGCTGGACCAGGCGGGCGAGGGTGATCGGATCACCCGGACCGGCGTGCTGATCGGAACGCCGGCCTACATGAGCCCCGAGCAGATCACGGGCGAAGGGCGGATCGATCACCGCACCGACATCTACGCTCTGGCCTGTATGCTGTTCGAGATGCTCTCCGGCAAGGTCCCTTTCGCGGGCGCGACCATGCGGGAGTCGCTGAGCCGTCGCCTCTCCGAGCCACCGCCGCCACTCAGCCGGAGCGGGGCCCACGTCTCCCCGGCGATCGAGGCGGCCGTGTTGCGCGCGATGGCGACCGAGCCCGAGGACCGATTCGATTCGGTCGCCGACTTCCTCGCCGCCCTGGGCGGCTCCGCGCCGAGCCAGCCGAGGGCGACGCGACGGTGGCGACCCTGGCTGGTGCTCGGCGCCCCGGTGCTCGCGCTGGTCGTGCTGGCGTTGGTCTGGACCTTGGGGCGGCCCCCGGCCGGCGGAACGATCGGCAGCGTGGCGATCCGTCCCCTCGTGAACGCCAGCGGCGATTCGACGGCCTCGTACTTGAGCGAGGGTATCGAAGAAGCGGTGGCCGACTTGCTCCGTGGGGTGCCCGGGCTTGGCGTCACGGCTCCGACCCTGGTGGGCCAGATCCTCGCCGAACAGCCGGCGATCGATCTCCAGGCGCTCGGCCGCCGGGTCGGGGCGCAGTCGGTCCTGACCTGGACGGTGCGTCGCCAGACGGACTCGATTCACCTCCGCGCCGAGCTGGTGGCCACCGAGGACGGGCGGATGCTCTGGGGGCAGACCTTCAACCGACCCGAGAGCGAGGTCGTCGGGCTGCCCGAGGAGATCGTCCGCACCGTCGCGGAGATGCTCGGGCTCGAGCTGGAGCGGAGCCACGCCTCCCGACTGGCCCGGGTGCCGACTCGGGACGCGGCCGCCTACGACGCCTACCTGCGAGGGCGGCGGGTCTGGGTCAAGTCGACCCCGCTCGGCGCGAGCGACTCCCGCTCCAATGCCGACTCGATCCTCTACTACGCGGAGCGCGCGCTCCAGCGCGACCCGAATTTTGCCGGCGCCCATTTCCTCAGGGCCGCGTTCTACACGGTGGCCGCGATGCGGGGTTGGCGCCAACCCTTCGGGGCGGCGATGGACACCGCGATCGCGGCGGGCGCGAAGACTCTCGCGCTCGACAGCACCTTCAGCGACGCCCACATGGTGCTCGCCATCATCGACCTCTACGCGACCGATCGCTGGGAGGACGCTGGTCGCCGGCTGCGGACGGCGCTCGCGCTCAATCCGGATCTGCCCACCACGCATCAGTACTACGGCATCTATCTGGGCGAGATCGAGCGGCGGCTCGACTCCGCCATCGTCCATCTCCGCCGGGCCGTGTCGCTCGATCCCCAGTCGCACTTCCTCAACACCCTGGGCGACTTGCTCCTCCGGGCCCGCAAGCTGGACTCGGCCGCGCAGGTGCTCCGCCAGGCCGTCGCGCTCGATCCGCAAGTGACCGGCCAGCGTCGGCGTTTGGTGCGGGTGCTGGAGGACCTCGGTCGCTACGACGAGGCGGTGAGCGTGAGACGCGCCGGCGCGGACAGCGTGACGGCGCCGGCCTTCGCCGACGCCCTGGCCCGGGACGGAGCCGCCGGGTACGTGCGCCAGCTCCGCGCCGAGCTCCGGCATCAGATCGATTCCCTGGCGACCGTCCCGGCCACCGTGATCGACACCGCGCCGCCGATCCGCCCGCACCGCATCGCCAAGCTCTTCGCGAGGCTCGAGGAGTGGCCGCTCGCGATGGACTGGGTGATTCGGGAGTACGAGCGCCGGCCACGCCGGCTGATCTACGTCCTCGGCGATCCCGACTTCGACGGGCTTCGCCAGGAGCCGCGCTTCCTCGCGCTGGTGCGGGAGGCGGGACTGGAGTCCTGGCTCACGCCCCGATCGGCGCGCTGAGCCGCCGGGCCGACTGGTCGGCCTGGATCAGCGGGCTCTAATGCCGCCGCTCGCAGGCGTGCATCACGGCGCCTCGCGTGCGCGCTCCGTGCCTCCACGATGGGTGGGCCGATCCGCCGTGCCGCCGAGCCCCTGGTCGAAATAGAAGTCGAGCATGGCCAGGAGCGGGGCTGGGCTCCGCGAGAGGCGGCTCCTGAGCGCCGCGCCTTCCCAGCAATCGACCAGAACGCTCGCCAGCCAGACCGGATCGGAGCCGGCCGGCAACTGCCCGGCGGCCTTCGCTTCGCCGAGACAGGCCGCGATCCGCCCGGCGATGCTGGTGAGGCAGCCGTCGATCTTCTCGCGAAACACGGCACTCGCTCCCGCGAGCTCCTGGCCAAGACCGCCCAGCAGGCAGCCGAGGTACCCCTCCTCGCGATAGGCCCGCTCGGTCTGCTCGAAGAAGCGTCGCACCCGATCGAGCGGCGGCAGGGCCTCCTCGCCGAGGCAGCGATCGAGCCCGGCGTGCACGTCGGCCATGTAGCGGTCGACCACCTGCAGGGCGAAGTCCTCCTTGTCCTCGAAATGATGATAGAAGGAGCCCTTGGGGACCCCGGTGGCGTCGAGCACCGCCTGGACCCCGAGACCGTGATAGCCCCGCGCGAGCAGCATCGCCCAGCCGGCGTCGAGGAGCCGGGTCTTGGTGGTCCGGGCGGCCGTCGCGCTCAACCACCCACCTGGCGTCGCATGTGGTCGATCACGCGGGTGTGCGGGTGCTCGGGGCTGAACATCACGATCTCGGCGTCGGCGTCGACCCGGACGTTGTGGCCCGCCGGCCAGTAGAAGAGGTCATGGGCCCGAACCGTCTCCTGCGCGCCCGTTGCGTCCGTGGTGGTGAGCTGGCCCTTGAGCACGAAGCCCCAATGCGGGCACTGGCTCAGATTGCCCTCGAGGCCGACGAAGAGCGGGGCGGTGTCGACCCCGGCGGCGAGCGTGAAGTACTCGCCGCTGATCGAGCCCAGATCGCCGGCCTCGCCGAAGCCCTTCCGCTGCCGGAGCACGGCTCCGGGGATCTGCATCTGAACCTCGACGTCGTCTTTCGCTACGCGCATGGGTCGCTCCGGGTTCGAGGTGACGGACACTAGACCGATCGGTCTAGTACGACGTTACGGGGCGCTCTCCCGGGCGTCAAGGACCCCGGCCCGGCCGAATCCGCCGTCGACGGGCCGAGGGGAGCCGTTCCCGCCCGGTTGCGGCGCCCTCCCGGGTCCGCTAAGGTCCGCGGTTGGTCCGGCCGCACCCCGCGGCATCGTCCCGTCGCACGTTCTTCGAGGTCGCCTCATGACGCTCCGCTCGATCGCCCGACTCGCCGCCAGCGCGGTGGCTGTGCTCACCCTCCTGCCGGCCACGACCCTCCCGGCTCAGAGCCCGTCGCTTCGGGTGGGGCGGACCCTGGCGGGCACCCTGGCCACCGGCGACACGGCCCGCTACTCCCTCACTGCGGCTGACGATTACTACGCCCTCGGCGAGGTCAACCAGATCTCGGTCGCCGTCACCGTGCGGGTCCTCGACTCGGCGGGCAAGCAGGTCGGCCGCTTCGCCGGCCCGGGCCGCGGGGCGACTCGCTTCGGCGGCCCGATCGAGAAGGCGGGCACCTACCAGATCCAGGTGATTCCCGCGGACGAGCAGGCCGGCGCCTACGAGATCACCCTTCAGCGACTCGAGCGACGAGCCACGGATCCGAAGCGGCTGGCCGACCAGCTGATGGCGCGCTACGACGGGCCGTCCTCGCCGGGGGCGGTCGTCCACGTCTGGCGGGACGGCAAGGTGCTGCTCTCCAAGGCGTACGGCATGGCCAACCTGACCTACGGCATCCCGTACACCACCACCACCCGGACCAACATTGGCTCGACCTCGAAGCAGTTCACCGCCTTCGCGATCATGCTCCAGGCAGAGCGCGGCAAGCTCTCGCTCGACGACGACATCCGGAAGCACGTGCCCGAGCTGCCCGGGTTCGATCACACGATCACGGTCCGGCATCTGATCACCCACACCTCGGGTCTCCGGGAGTTCCTCAACCTGTTGATGATGTCGGGCCGCCGGTTGGATCACGGCGACTGGATCGACCGCGGCGAGCTGATCGAGATCGTCAAGCGGCAGCCCAAGCTCCAGAACGAGCCCGGCACCGAGTGGAACTACAACAACACCGCCTTCGGCCTCGCGGCCCTGATCGTGGAACGCACCTCGGGCAAGGACTTCCCCACCTTCATGCGGGAGGACGTCTTCGAGCCACTCGGGATGACCGCCACCATGGTGCGGCCGTCGGTCCGGCACATGGTGCCCGGAGGCTCGGAGGGTTACACCCCGGGCCCGGACGGCTACCTCCAGATCGGCGACCTGGGCGGCGCGGTGGGCGCCGGCGCCATCTATACTACCGTGGGCGATCTCCAGACCTGGGTCGAGAACTACGCCAACCCGCGGCTCGGCACGCCCGCGATGATCAAGGAGATGATGACGTCCTACGTCCTCAAGGACGGCAAGGAGACCGGGTACGGGTACGGCCTCTTCATCGACGAGCAGCGGGGCCTCAAGCGGGTCCACCACGGCGGCGCCGACGTGGCCCACCGCTCGATGCTGGCCTACTACCCGACGATCAACGCCGGGATCACGGTGCAGAGCAACCACGCCGGCTTCAACAGCAACGTCGCCTTCGAGCTGGCCGCCGCGTTCTTCGGCGACGCCATGGAGCCGGAGAAGCAGGACGCCCCGGCCACGACCGCCTTCGATCCGGCGAGCTACGACCGCAAGAAGTTCGACCAGTTCGTCGGCCGGTACGCGCTCGACGCCAACCCCGACTTCGTCCTGAGCTTCACTCGCGAGGGAGACTCGCTCTTCACCCAGGCCACCGGTCAGCCGCGGATCCCGCTCGTGCCGCTGTCCGACTCGAGCTTCGCCCTGACGGTCGCGCCCGCCTCCGCCACCTTCCAGAAGGACGCCGCCGGCAAGGTAACGGGCCTCATCATGCGGCAGGGTGGTCAGGAGCTGCACGCCACCCGACTCGAGGGCGAGAGCAACGCCTGGAAGCCGGCGGCCGCCGATCTCCGCGAGTTCGAGGGTCGTTACTTCAGCGAGGAGCTGGAGACCTTCTACAGCATCACCCTGGAAAGCGACACTCTGGTGGTGCGGCAGCGACGCCGCGAAGACGCCAAGCTCGCCCCGGGCGAGATGGACCGGTTCGCCGGCGGCGGGCTCAACTTCTCCTTCGAGCGGGATCGAAACGGCCGGGTGATCGGGTTCTACGTGGCGAACGGCCGGACCCGCGACGTGCGGTTCGAGCGGGTCAGATCGAGGTGACCCGCTAGCCGCGGCGACTTCCGCGGTCGGCGACGAGCGCAGGATCGTTCAAGCGATCGCCGGCCGCCTGGGCGAGCGTATCGGCATCACTCGTCCCGACCTTCGCTCGGAAGACGCCGATGCTCGTCACTGCCCTGCTGCTCGTCGGCGTCGCCGGCGGCCTTCCCGACACCATCCGAGTGGAGCTCGGCTCGCCCCTGGTCGACGGCCGGGTCTACCGGCCCCATCGCGCCAGGGTGCGGGTCTGGCGGGAAGGCGCCAGCGCTCCGATCCGCGAATGGATCAACGAGCTCGCCATCGGCGACTCGGCCGGCCGGGCCGTGATGCGCTGGTCGACTCTCGGCCAGTTCGACGCCGACGGCAAGCCGGGCTTCGTCCTGCTCCAGACCTACGACCACCGGACGCTCGCGCCCCTCGGCTACTCGCTCACCACTCGGGGTGGCACCGAGGTCCGGCTGGCCATCCGGGGCACCCGGGTCACCGGTACCCGCAAGCTCGGAGCGAGCGCGACGCCCGAGGCCGTCGATCACGAGGTCGAGCGGCTCGGCTTCGTCGCCTCGGCGTCGGATCTGGTCCCGCTCGCCGTTGGGCTCGCTGAAGCCAAGGTGGTGATCGCGCCGGTTTGGGGGCCCAACATGCCCACGGCCGAGTACCGGGTCTTCACCGTGCTCCGGCAGGAGCCGTTCGATGTCGAGGGAGAGACGGTGGTGGCCTGGCGGGTCGAGGAGCGGCGGGAGTCGGACGGCAAGCTCTTGGCGACCTGGTTCCTGACCGACCGCTCGCCCTACATGGTGGGCGGCGAGACCTACCCGGCGGGCGGCGGGGTCGAGCGCTACACCGAGGTCGCGCTCCCCTGACCGATCGCTGAGGTCAGAGCCGGGCCGAGCGGCGCCGGCTCGGCACCGCCCCTGCCTGGCCGGTCCATCCGGCCACACCACCCTCCGACCTTGCCGTCGCCGAACCGCACTCTCGGCTTGAACCTCGCCGACGAAGACCCGGCACGTGGTCCCCACCCCGCCCGCTTCGATCGGTCCGCGCCCCGGTCCGCTTGCC
This sequence comes from Gemmatimonadales bacterium, assembly GCA_050184075.1. Classification (GTDB taxonomy): domain Bacteria; phylum Gemmatimonadota; class Gemmatimonadetes; order Gemmatimonadales; family GWC2-71-9; genus SHZU01. Next base: position 6,532 of record JBFXAS010000024.1, on the reverse strand, counting down.
AGGGGCGTGAGCCCCGCGCAACATAGGCAGGCGAAGCGCTGGCCCTCACGCCCAGGCGACCGTCGAGCCGGCCGCGCCCATACCGAAGCTGAGACGCCGCAGGCCGGCGCGTCACCCCGTTCATGACCGGTAGGCCGACCAATGCCTCCTCGACCGACCACTCCACTCGACAGCCTGCTTCCGTCGGTGCTGGGCCTGTCGACGGCCATCCTCGCGGCCAATCCAGCGTACCTGCCCGTCGCGCTGGTTGCGACGCACCCCGAGTCGCTCAAGGCGGGCCTCGACTGGCTCTCGGGGATCTTCGGCAACCTGGCTTCGGATCGCTGGGCTCGGGGCCGGGCGCCGCGATTGCCGACCGGGGAAGAGCTGGCCCAGAACCACGATCTGCAGCGGCTCGCCGCGGCGGCGCTCTCCGCCGCCCTCAACGCCCTGGCGGTCGACCCCGCGATGTACTGGACACCGGAGGAGCGTGCGGCGCTCCGGAGCTTCGCCGCCATCGCGCCGGACGATCTCGAAACGGTGCAGGCCGGCGACGTCGGACCGGCGCTCGACGCGGGCGAGGTGCTGGCCCACGTCGGTCGCCTCGCGGAGGACTCGTCGGGTGTCGCGCCGAGGGTTCCGGACGGTCTCATGGCGGTCTGGACGCTCGTGATCGACCGCCGGTTGCCGGCGTTGGCCAGGGATGGCGCCCATTTCCCCGGCGATGTCCGCCGGCTCGCGGCTCGACTCGATACGGCCTACTGGTTCCATGTCCGTGAGCTGCTCAAGCACGACACCGAGGACGGCCAGTTCGGAGGACGGGCGTACCGCGCCTTGGGAATCGAGGCGACGGCGATGCTGCTGTTGCTGGCTCGGGAGACCAAGGCCTCGATCGCCGGCCTGAGCTCGGACGCCGAGACGCGCCATGCCGAGACGGGGCAGGCGTTCGAGCGAGTCCTCGCCGCGATCCGAGCCCAGCCCGAGCCGATGATTGCGGCGCTCACCGAGCAGATCGGCCGCGCGGAAGAGCGGACCGCGGCGGCGCTGGCCAGCCAGCGGACCCTCTTCGAGTCCCTCGGAGGAGGACTCGACCACCTGCTCGCGAAGCTCGGCCGCCTCTCCGCCGACCTGAGTGATGAGGTCAGTCGGCGGACGCGGCTGGAGTTGCCGCCGATGGCGCTCGCGGTCTTCGACTTCCTGGTGGCGACCGGTCACCGGTTCGCGCGGGGCCACGATCGCCCCGTCCGAAACCCCGATGGTTCGACCGACCTCCGCGTCGCGGCCGGGCCTGAGGGCGCCGCCTGGTATTGCTGCATCGAGGGCCTGGTGGCCGATCATCATGTCGACCGCCTCCATGGGCGGGCGGAGGACGCTGGGGCTCCCACCGTGTTGGTGACGCCGCACCGGACGCTCGACGGGGTCCCCGCCTACGCCGCGGCTCGGGGCATTCGGATCGTGACCTTTCGCGAGCTCGTGCTGCAATTGCTGGGGCTCTACTCGTATGGGGAATACCTCGCTCGGAGAGCGACCGAACGGGTCGCGCACGAGGCCTGGTTCGTCAGCCCGCGCTACTCGATCGCGGGCGCGGCCGATTCGCTGGAGCACCTCGTCTCCACGGGCCTGGAGTCGTTCATCGATGACTGGCTGACCGATCCCACTCCGGATCCGATCGTGGTGCTCGGCGATTTCGGGACCGGCAAGAGCACCCTGCTCACCCGAGTCGCCCGCCACAGATTCCGGGAGCTCAAGCGGCCCGGCGACCGCATTCCCGTCCTGATCCGGGTCGCCGATCGTCCGGCGATCACGTCGTTCGCGGATTGTCTGGACGAGTTCGGCCGCCGGGCCGGCACCCGGCTTGCCGAACCGGAGGTGTTCGAGAAGCTGGCGCAGCTCGGTCGTCTGGTGGTCATCTTCGACGGGCTCGACGAGCTGGTCCTGAACGGCGTCGGTGACGCCCGCGCGGGCTTCCAGGCCGTCGCGGCCGGTGCCGGCTCGCGAACCAAGGTGCTCCTCTCCTGCCGCACCAACGAATTCGAGGACTCCGCGCACGAGCGTGGCGTGGCGGGGCAGCCGGGCCTCTCGGAAGACCTGCGCGCCTTCTGGCGGGTGCGACTCGAGCCCTTCGACCCAGCCGACGTGGCATCCTACCTGAATCGGCGCTTGCCGCCGGAGGAGGCGACGGAGGTCGCCGCGCTACTGACCGACGTCTACGACTTGATGGACCTGGCCCGACAACCGGTTCTCCTGGAAATGATCGTCTCCAACTGGGCGGCGATCCGCGAGGAGGCAGAGCGGCTGGACGGCGGGAAGCTCGAAGTCGGCGACCTGTACCGGATCTACACGGGCCGCTGGTTCCAGGAGGCCGAGCGGCCCGACGCGGTGCTCACTTCGGGCGAGCGGGCCGACCTCATGGTGGCGGCCGCCGTCTGGCTTCACGAGGAGGACCGGGCGGAGCTCTCGAAGTCGGATCTCGCGACCTTGCTCCGGAGCGCGCTCGGCCGCTTCGGGGCGAATCCGTTGATCCAGCGGGAGCTTCGCCTGCAGAGCTTCTTGGTGCGTAACGCCGATGACGGATACTACTTCGCCCACCGATCGTTCCAGGAATACTTCCTCTCGCTGAAGGTCGCTCGGGAGATCGGTGCCGAGACGCCTGAGCTGCTGGCCAAGGCGACCCTCCGGCCGGAGATCGTCCAGTTCGTCAGCGTGCACGACCCAAGCCTTGAGCAGGCCTGGTCCATGCTCGAGCGGAGCGCACGGCAGAGTGACTCGGCCATCCTGAACGGCAACCTGCTCTCGGTCCTGCGCGATCTCGACCCGACCGTATTCTCGGGAAGAGATCTTGGCGGCCTGCACGCGACGGGCGCGGATCTTCGAGGCGCGAGGTTCGTGCGAACCTCCCTCGACGACGCGGTGCTCACGAGCTGCAACATTCGGGACGCGGATTTCACGGAGGCCTCCCTTCGCCGAGCGAGGTTGGTCAAGCTGAACCTGGGGGTGCGATCCGCGGCCAAGTGCGTTCGCTTCGAACGGGACGGGATGGCGGTCGTCTCCGGCAACGGAAAGAATGGCGTCGTGCGGCTCCGCGTCGCCGGCGGCTCGCCCGAGCTGGTCCACGCGCATGCCGGGTCGGTCACCTCGGTGTCGGCCGAAGCCGGCGGGATCGTGGCCAGTGGCGCGTTCGACGGCCGGGTCCGCCTGTCCGATCCCGCGGTCGGCGAGTCGCGCGAGCTGACCCTCCATGGCGCGATCGTCTACGGGGTCGCAGTGCGCCCCGGCGGCCGCCATGTGGCCAGCGTCGATTCGGCGGGCCAGCTCCGAATCTGGGATCGCAAGCACCACGACGTCGTCTTCGACAAGAAGGCGCACAACGGCACGGGCTACACGGTGGAGTGGAGCGGGTGTGGAACCCTGCTCGCGATCGGCAGCTTCGATCAGACGGTCTCCGTCTGGCGATTCGTGGACGAGCTCGGGGTTCGCCTCGAGGCCGACCCGCTCGTGCTGGCGGACCACGACGATCTGGTGAACGGAGTTCGGTTCAGTCCCTCCGGGGAGGTCCTTGCCGCCGCCAGCAACAACGGCTCGGTTCGGGTCTGGTCCCTTGCGAGCGGCAACGTGGTCGCCCACCTTCGGGCCCAGGCCATGCCGCGGGCCATCGAATGGGCGGTCGCCTTCTCGCCCGACGGCGAGACGCTCGCCTCGGCCGGTGCCGATGGGCTCGTGCGCCTGTGGGACTGGCGGGCCGGTACCCATCGTTCCTTCACCGCCCACGACAACGAAGTCTGGAGCGTCGACTTCGATCCCACCGGGACGCTGATCGCAACCGGGTCGCTCGACCAGCGGGTCCGGATCTGGAGAGTCAGCGACGGGGCGCAGCTCGGCGAGTGGCTCTTTGCGGCGCCGGACGACGGCCTGATGATGACTCGGGCCGACCTCCGGGGTGCCGACATCCCGAGTGCGCTCCAGCGACGGGTCATGCAACAGCTTGGGGGGATCGTGGACGATGTTGAATGAGACGGAGCCGAGGCGGGCGGCGATCGTTGGGCTGGGCCTCATCGGGGGGTCGATGGCCGCTCGACTTCGCAGGGCACGACCAGCCTGGACCCTGGTCGGCCACGACATCGACCGGGCCGCGATGGACGCCGCGCTCGCTGCGGGCCACGTCCATGCCATCGAGGCTGATCTCGAAGCCGCGCTCAGGCACGCGAACGTCGTGGTCCTCGCGACGCCCGTCGGGGTGATTCTCGAGCTGATCGGTCGCCTCGAGACCCTCACCAGCGGCGACGTCTTCGTGATCGATGTGGGGAGCACCAAGAGCCGGATCGTCGAGGCGATGGGGAGCCTTCCGAAGCGGATCCAGTCGGTCGGCGGCCACCCGATGACGGGAGCCGTGACGGCCGGTGTCGCCGGCCCCAATCCGGACCTCTTCGTCGGTCGTCGCTTCGTCGTGACACCCACCCCGACGACCAGGCCCGAGACCCTCGAGGCCGGGATCGAGCTGGTCCGGGCCCTCGACGCCGACGTGGTCGAGATGGGCGCGGTGGCCCACGACGCGGCGGTGGCGCGGGTGAGCCACCTGCCGTACCTGATGGCCGTGCCGTTGCTCGCCGCCTTCGCACAGTGGCCGGATCTGACCCGGAGTCTCGCGGCGGGCGGGTTCAAGTCACGCGCGAAGGGTGCCGGCGCGAACGTCCCGATGTGGTGGGACATTCTCCGAACCAACCGCTCCGCGATTCGGGAGGCGCTCCAGGATTACCGGACCGAGCTCGATCGAATCGCGGACCTCCTCGAGCACGGAAGCGACGACGAGTTGAGAGCGTTGCTCCTGAGGGCCAGACAGGCGGCGGACCGGCTGAGCTGAGCCACCCCGCGGCCGGGTCTTGCGTCCTCGTCGACGCAGATTACTTTATGAAATGAAGTTGATTCGGCACCCCCGAGCCGATTCCAACGCTGAGGCCCAGACGAGGAGGGACGGTGTCGAGCTGGCTCAGACGGACTCGCGGCGCCGTCGGTCTGGGGCTCGCCTGGGCGCTCGGGTGGGCCGTCGTCGGCGGGGCCGTGATGGAGGGGATCGTCGACCCGTACGGCAGGATTCTCGACATGTGGCCGCAGACCCTGGCGGTCCCCGGCTTCGTGGGCGGGGCGGTCTTCTCCGTCCTCCTCTCGATCACGGAAGGGCGGCGCAGCTTCGGCGAGCTCTCGATGCGCCGGTTCGGCGCCTGGGGGGCGGTCGCCGGCCTGTTGCTCGGTGGCCTGGCGGTGGCGGCCGGGGCGGGGAGCGGCCTCAGCCTGGCGCTCCGTGCCGTCGCGATCGTCGCGCCCGTGACTGCGATGAGCGTGCTCTCGGCCTCCGGCTCGCTGGCGCTCGCCCGACTGGCGACCAAGCGCAAGTCGCTCCCCGCGGTCAGGTGACCGGTCCGTCCACCGACTTCGTCGACCTTCAGGCTGTCCTCGCCGGGGAGTACTCGTTCCAGCGCGAGCTTGGCCGCGGTGGGATGGGCGTGGTGTACCTCGCGCGCGACGTCCAGCTCGATCGCGACGTCGCCATCAAAGTTCTGCCCATCGAGCTCGCGCTCGATCCGACGGCTCGGGCACGCTTCCTCCGGGAAGCGCGCCTCGCGGCCGGACTCTCGCACCCCCACGTCGTCCCGATCCACCGGGTGAGCGAGGCCTCCGGGTTCGTCTTCTTCGTGATGAGCTACGTCGAGGGTGAGACTCTTGGCGAGCGACTCCGTTCCGGCGGCCCGCTCCCGCCCGCGGAAGCGACCCGGGTGCTCCGCGAGGTGGCCTGGGCGCTGGCCTACGCGCACGGACGGGGCGTCGTCCACCGGGACGTAAAGCCGGACAACATCCTGCTCGAGGCGGGCACCGGCCGAGCCCTGGTGACCGACTTCGGCATCGCGCACGGTGGTGTCATCTCCGCCGCGAGCGACGGGGGCGGGATCTCAGGCACCGCGCAGTTCATGAGCCCCGAGCAGGCCGGCGGCGAGCCTCTCGACGGTCGGAGCGATCTCTACTCGTTGGGCGTCGTGGGATACCTCGCGCTGAGCGGCCGGCTGCCGTTCGAGTCGTCCACCGTGCCGGCGCTGCTCGTCCGTCAGGCGACCGAAGCGCCACCCGAGGTAACTCGGGTGGCGCCATGGCTCCCCGCCGCGCTCGCCGCCGCGATCGACCGCTGTCTGGCACGCGATCCCGACGAGCGGTTCCCGGACGGCGAGGCGCTGGCGGCGGCGCTGGCCCCGCCGGCCGATTCGAGGCCGGCCTTGCCCCCGACGCTCCGCGCCTGGCTGAGCGCGCGGAACCCGCTGCTCGTTCCCTACCTGGCGTGGTCCGGCGCGTTCGGCACCCTCACGCTGGCCAACCTCGTCGCCTGGGTCACCGGCAACCGGCCGGACGGACCCGCCGACATCGTGTTCCTCGCCGCGGTCACGGCGGCGCCGCTGCTTCCCATCGTCGGGTTCCACCTGCATCAGGCGCGCCGGCAGTTTCGGATGGGACACAGCCTCGCCGATCTGCGCGAGGCGCTCGAGGTCGCGCGGCGCGAGCGGGAGGAGAC
>JBFXAS010000023.1:0-32733 GCA_050184075.1 Gemmatimonadales bacterium | reverse complement strand
GCCCCCCCCGTCTGTAGCTCGCCGCACACGGCGCCGACAGCCTCAGGACCCAGGGTGACCTGGAGACCACGGCTCAGGTCCGCCGGGGCGAAGGACCCACAGCGACCGCCTTCCTGATGGGGCCGTCGGCGAGCACTCGGGGATGGTCGGACGGAGTCCGGAGCCTGGTGGCGCAGGGCGCGGCCCGGATCGTCGTGGTGCCGCTGATGGTCTCGTCGGCGGGCGCCCACTTCCGGCAGATCGAGTACTACGCGGGCGCGCGCGACCGCCTGCCGCCGGGGCTCGGAGCGCACGACCACGTCGGAACCCCGCCGAGACCGGTGCCGATGCAGGTAACCGCCGCGCTCGACGACGCACCCGAGCTCGGCGCCGTGCTGGCGGAGCGGATCGCGGGGGTCGCCGGCGGGGAGAGCCCCCGCGCGGTGATGCTGGTGGCCCATGGGCCGAGCAGCGACGAGGACGCGCGGACCTGGCGCATCAATCTGGCCCGCGCCGTCGGACCGTTGGCGAGCTCGCTCAACTTGCGGCTCGGGATCGGGCTGCTGCGCGACGATGCGCCAGCGCCGATCCGCGCCGCCGCCGTCCTGGACACCCGCGCTCAGATCGAGCGGATGCACCGCGAGACGGGGGACTCGGTGCTGGTGGTGCCGGTCCTGGTGTCGTCCGGTCGGATCGGCCGGGTGACGATTCCCGCCGATCTCGCCGACCTCCCGATCCGCTACACCCCGGCCGCGCTGACGCCGGCGCCGGAGTTGGCGCGCTGGATCGAGCGGGTCGGATTCGAGCGCGTCACCGGAGGCCGTGTGGTGGCCGGCGACGCGGGCGGCTTGCGTGGAGCCGAGCCGTATCGCTAACCTGAACGCTCAATTCGAGACGAGGCCTCCCGGAAGTCCGGTGTGAATCCGGCGCGGCCCCGCCACTGTAAGAGGCCCGAACGCACCAGCGTTCGCGCGGTCCTCGCCGACGACAGCCACTACGGAACGGCTCACGCCGCCGTGGGAAGGCCGGTGAGGACGCCTCGAGCCAGGAGACCGGCTTCGTCTCACCCGCGCGATGTCCCTCGAGGGAGGGAGCGGGACGCATGCCGCATTCCAGCGGCGCGTCGCCCCGCCAGCGTTCCGCTTCGGCGGGGCTCGTCGTTCGGGGGACTTTGGTGACACGAGGAGGGTCACCATGCGTCTCCGGCTCACCGCGGCCTTCGCCGCGATCCTGTTGCCCACCCAGCTCGGCGCCCAAGCCCAAGCCTCTCCAGACACCACCCGGCTCGAGGAGATCGTCGTCTCCGCCTCGCGCCACCGATCGTCGGTACGGTTCCTCGGGGTCAGCGCCGACGCGATCTCGGCCGACGAGCTCGCGGCCCGCGGCCTGTCGCGACTGGAGCAGGCCCTCTCCCTGATTCCGGGAACGGGGCTCGTGCGCACCGGGACGCCGGGTGGCGTCGCCTCGGGCTTCATGCGCGGCACTAACTCGAATCACACCCTGCTGCTGATTGACGGCATCCGGGTGAGCGACGCGAATCTGCTGCCCGGCTCCCTGCTCGGTGGCTTCGAGCTGGCGAGCGGTGACCGGGTGGAGGTGGTCCGGGGCCCGCAGAGCACGCTCTACGGTGGGGCGGCGATCGGCGGCGTGATCGCGGTGCACCAGGACCGCCAGAGCGCGCCGCGTGGTCTCACCAGCTCGCTCACGGCGGGGAGCTTCTCGACCTACCGGGGGCAGATCGGCGGCCGGTGGAACACCGGCCGGCTCGATCTGGCCGCGGACGTGAGCTTCGCCGACACCGAGAACGAGCGGCCCTTCAATCCCTACGACCAGCGCACCGAGAGCGTCCGGCTCCGTCACGCGACCACCGATCGGCTGACGCTCGCGGTGAGCTTCCGCGGTCTCCAGCAGTCCTACACCAGCCCCGGCGATCTCCGTACCAGCAACACCACTCCGGTGGGCCGGACCACCTTCGACCACCAGCTGGCGACGGCCACGGCGGAGTATCGGATCACGCCACGCTGGACCAGCCGCCTGGTGACGGGGTGGCAGCACTACTTCCTGCGCGGCACCAGTCGCTTCAACGGCGGGGACGAGTTCGTCTCCCGACTCGCCGCCCGGCGCTGGGTGGCCGACTGGCAGCACCGGGTGACGCCCGGCGGCCCGCTCGCGGTGGCCTTCGGGGTGAACGCCGAGTGGACCGCGGTCGAGAACGGCGACGACGACCGCGACGAGCGGCTTCGCGCCGGCTATGTCGAGGTGGAAGCGCGCCCCGCCGCCAACGTGCGGTTGAGCGCCGGACTGCGAGCGGACGACTACTCGACCTTCCGCTCCGCGGTCACCGGGCGGGTCGCGCTCGCCTGGCTGGTCGTGCCGTCGACCAAGCTGCGGGCGTCGGTCGGCACCGGCTTCCTGCCACCGAGCCTGTCGGATCGCTACGGCAGCGCCTTCCAGAATCCCAACCCGACGATCCAGCCCGAGCGCTCGACCGGCTGGGACCTCGGCGCCGACTGGTACGCGCCCGGCGGCGACGCGAGCGTCGGGGTCACGGTCTTCGAGAACCGGCTTCGCGACCTGATCGGATTCGAGTCGGCGGCGTTTCCCGATCTGGGCCGCAGCATCAACGTGAGCCGGGCGCGGACCCGCGGGCTCGAAGTGAGCGGCAGGGCCACCCTGGATCGGCTCGATCTCCGGGCGGGCTACGCCTTGGTGTCGGCCAAGTCGCTCGACGAGACCGACCCCTCGCTCGCCCGCCTGATCCGGCGACCGAGGCACACGGTCTCGGCCGACCTGCTCTGGCGGCTGACCGACCGACTCAGCGCCGGCGCCGGTGTCACCGCCGCGCTCGACCGGGAGGACAGCGACTTCAACCAGTTCCCCTCGCCTCGGATCGACCCCGGCGACTACGCCGACGTCCGAGTCTCGGGGCGATTCGCGCTGACGACGGATCTCGGCGCGCGGCTGGCCATCGAGAACCTCTTCGACCATCGTTACGAGGAGGTCTATGGATTCCCGGCCCTCGGGCGACGGCTCCTGGTGGGACTCGCCGTTGGGCGTTAGGCAGATGGGAGGCGGCGGCGGGGCGATGCACGGCGTGGCGGTGGCCTGGAGCGGGGGCAAGGACGGCGCCTGGGTGGTTCATCGGCTTCGGGCCGAGGGACGACCGGTCGCCGCCTTGATCACCACCGTGGTCCGGGAGCACGACCGGGTGGCCTCGCACTGGGTCCGCCGCGCGCTGGTTCGGGAGCAGGCCGCCTCGCTGGAGCTGCCCCTGGTGGAAGTGGAGGTCCCCTGGCCCTGCCCCAACGAGAGCTACACGATGGCCTGGAATGCGGCTGTCGGCGAGCTCAAAGAGCGCGGCGGAGTCGAGTCGGTGGCCTTCGGCGACCTCTTCCTCCAGGACGTGCGCGCCTGGCGGGAGCAGTTGATGCGGTCGGGCGGGCTCGAGCCGGAGTTCCCGCTCTGGGGCATTCGCACCGACCTGCTCTCCCGCGCGATGCTCGATGCCGGGGTGGAAGCGACCCTGGTGTCCGTCGACCCCGGCCGGGTCGATCCGCGTTGGGTGGGCAAGCGATGGGACCAGAGCTTCCTCGATGCCCTGCCGCCTTCCGTCGACCCCTGCGGCGAGCGGGGCGAGTTCCACACCTTCGTGTCCGCCGGGCCGATGTTCCCGCGCCCGATCCCGGTCGAGGAGGCGGGCCGCTTCGATCGGGACGGAATGGCGATCGTCGACCTCGCCTCCCTCAGCCCCGCGCGGGCGCGCCGGAGCCCGCCGACGCCTTGCCGCAACGTCTGTCAGGTCGGGGGGGACGGGCTCTGCGATGGGTGCGGCCGGAGCCTGGCGGAGATCGCCGGTTGGCTGGGGATGCCCGACAATCGGCGGCAGGCGGTGATGGCCCGGGTTCGGGACTGGGTGGTGCGGAGCGCCTGAGACGCGGGGCCGCGTTCAACCCTCCGGCCAGGGCCAGCCTCTCAGCTCGTAGTAGCGCCGCCGGGGGGTCGCATGGAGCGGGTGAATCCCGTTCTTGCCGCACCACCAGAAGTGGAATCCGGCGCCGAGCAGCGCCCCGGCGATCGGCAGAATCACGGCCCAGTGGCCGACCGCGCCGTAGAGCGCCAGGGTGAGTCCCGACACGATGCCCCACTTGAGCACCTTGCGCCAGGCGGGGGTCTCGACCTCGAACACCGCGAAGGTCGACTGACCCAGGACCGCAATGCCGAGCAACAGCGCGAGCTCCAACTCGATTCCCATAGAGCCTCACCAGAGCCGGGGCAGGAACCGCCCGGTGGTTTGGATGTAGTGGCGATAGGCGTCGCCGTGCGCGGCGAGCAGGTGCCGCTCCTCGTGTCGTACGCGGCTCGGCAGCCAGAGCGCGATCGAGGCAACCACGATCAGCAAGCCCAGACTCTGCGCGGCCAGACCGAGACCGAGCAGCATCAGCACGCCCACCGTGTAGAGGGGATGACGCACGAACCGATAGGGACCGTGGGTCACCAGCGTGGCGCCTTGGCGGGTGGCGCTGCTCGGGCTGACGTTGCTGCCGATGCTGCGCATCACCCAGAGGACCAGGAGCACCGCCGCGGCGCCAACGCCGAGGCCCAGCCAGCGAAGGACCAACGGAAGGGGCAACACCAGGAAGCCCAGCCGTCCGGGGATCGCGAGCGTCGCGACCAGCGTGCCCCAGATCAGCACCGAGGCCACGATCCGAAGGGCGACGGAGGGCTGGTCGCCCGGCGGCGTCTGCGGCAGCGCCCCGCCCTCCCGATCGGCGCGGGCTCGGTAGACGATCGAGATCGCGAGACCCGAGATCAGGACGGCCGCCGTCGCCAGTCGAAGGGTCAGGTCCTGGGTCATCGCCGGCCTCAGAAGTAGGTGGCGAATCCGACCTGGATGCCGGCCGTTCGCGAGGTCGGATTCCGGAGCAGATCGCGGCTCCACTCGGCGCGATAGTTGACTCGGGCCACCGTGCCGGAGAGCGGACGAAAGCTCGCGCCGACGGTGAGCGCGGTGGTCTCGTCGCCGACGGCGAGTCCGGTCGAGGAAAAGCTGCCGGCGTTCAGGTCGACGTGCTCGAGTCGCGCCGCCAGACTCACCTCGGGACGCCGGAGCGCGCGGATTCGCGGACGCCACACTGGCAGCACCAGATCCAGATAGACGCCCCATTGGCGGGTGGCGAAGAGCTCGCGGAGCTCCGGCGCCACGTCGATTCGCGCCGCGGCGGCTTCGCCGCTGATCCTGAGCCGACCGAGCTCGGTGCCCCAGTCGAGCGCGACGAGATGGAGCCAGCGGGCGTCGTCGACCCTGATGCCCTCCACGCGATGGTCGTTGTAGACGCCGCCATAGTAGGAGAGCCCCGCCTCACCGACTCCCGGCGCGTGCAGCCCGATCCGACCGCTCACGGCAGGACTGCCGTTGTTGTCCTCCGCGAAGCGCTCCTCGCTCTTGCCGCTCGGGAGGTCGGTCCGCCCCTCGCCATTGAGGACCACGCCGGGGCCGAGCCCGTTGGTGAGGTAGAGATCGTAGGAGAGGTCGACCGCGCCGGGCGCGAGCCGCCCGTGGACGCCGAATCCCACCTCGGACAGGGTCGCCGGAAACACCCTGGTCGAGACCAGCGGGCGATCCACGAACTCGTAGCGCGGGCTGTCGTGATTGACGTTGAAGGCGCCGATCGGCGGGAGGAGGATGCCGGCCCTGAGCACGAGCGACGGATTGACCACGAAGTCGAGCAGCGCGGTCTCGAGCGCGATCTCTTCGGTGCCGTGCTCGAACTCGAGCTCCGAGATGAAGCGGAGCCGGCGCCCCACTCCCGAGAAGAGGAAGATGTTGAAGCGGCGGAGCTCCATGTTGAGCCCGTCGCCCACGCCATCGGTGCGGAGATAGCTGGCGCTGCCCTCGGCGTAGCCGCCGACCGCCGTCCGCCCGGCCTCCACGATGAAGGGACGCTGGTAGATCCCGCCCTGTACCATGGTGGTATCCTGGGCCGCGGCCGATCCCGCGAGCAGGGCCATGGGAACGACCAGTCGGAGCGCCCGGCTCATCGAGCCGGCCCCGCGAGCTCGATCGCGATGGCGTCGCCCTCGACGCTCACCGGGAAGCGGCGGAGCGGCCGCTCGGTCGGGCCCTTGAGCACCGCGCCGTCGGTGGCGTACTCGCTACCGTGACAGGGGCAGACCAGCCGCCCGCCCGCCGGCTCGACCTGGCAGCCGCGGTGCATGCAGCGGGTGGAGAGCGCCGTGTAGGACCCGTCGTCGTCCCGAATCACGAAGATCGGCAGCGCCTCGGACGGGGCGTCGATCAGCACGAAGGGGTTGGCGCCGAACTCGGAGCGCCGGACCATCACCCGGGAGCCGACCAGGGTGGAGTCGACGTAGTAGAAGCCGAGACAACCCGTGAAGGGGATCGCCGACGCACCCGCGACGGCCGCGGCCGACATGGCCTCGAGGCGGCGGAGGAACTCGCGCCGGGTCACAGCGACCTCAGGAACGCCAGCAGTCGGGCCCGCTCCACGGGATCGAGCCCGCGAAACGCCTCGCGGCTCGCCGAGCCCTCGCCCCCATGGAGCTCGATCGCCGCCTCGAGGGTCGTGGCCCGGCCGTCGTGCAGGTAGAAGGCCCGGCCACCCTGACTCCGCTCCGCGAGCCCCAGGCCCCAGAGTGGCGGCGTGCGCCACTCCGCCGTGGTGGCGCGGCCCTCGGTGTAGCCGTCGTCGAGCTCCGGCCCCATGTCGTGGAGCAGCAGATCGGTGTAGGGGTGCAGCTCGACCCGATCGAGCACGGCGATCGACGACGATCCGGTGCGCATCGTCGGCCGGTGGCAGCTGGCGCAGCCGATCCCGCGAAAGAGGGCCTCGCCAGCCACGACCTCGGGGTCGTCGGCGCCGCGGCGTGGCGGCGGCCGGAGCGTCTTCAGATAGAAGACGACGTTGGCCACGGTGCTCGAGCCGATTTCCGGATCGGCCACCCCGTCGCCGGCGAAGCTCCCCATCGCGGGGTTGATCGGGTCGAGCGGGAGCTGCTCGGTGGTGAGGCCCATGTCCTCGCGGTAGGCCGTCACCGTCTGATGGAGCAGGTTGATGGCCGAGGCCTTTTTGCCGAAGCGGCCGAGCAGTTTGCCGTCGATCGGCTGGTGACGCTTGGCCCCGGGCTCGTAGAGGAGCTCGAGGCTGGCGAGGTCGAGCAGGAGATCGCCGGGGTCGACCAGCTGCGGGCGACCCGAGATCCCGTCGCCATCGGCGTCGTGCTCGTCGGCGAAGGCGAGGATGGTGGAATCGTCCACCGCCTCGAGCAGACCGAGGCCGGTCACCGCCGGCGCGGTGAAGACGGCGACGCCCGTGACCCCGCTCGGGATCCGTTCCGCCTGGTAGGCCTGGATCGCGCGGTGCTGGAGCTGGGGGCCGCCCTGGGCCCGCATCGGATCGAAGCCGCTGGCCGTCGCCCGCCCGAAGCGGGTGAGGTTGAACACCGGGTGGCCTTTGCCGTCGCCCACGTGACAGCTGGCACAGGCCTGGGCGACGAACAGCGGCCCCAATCCGTCGGCAGGCGCGAACAGCCTCCCGAACTCCTCGTCACCGGCAAGAAAGACCGCGAGCTGGGCCGGGCTCAGCCCGTCGATCGGCCCGTCGAGCAGCTCCTCCTCGGCCGGGCCGTTCGGAAGGAACGAGCCGCAGCCGGCGAGCAGCGCCACCACGCCGAACCCGAGCGACCGCATCTCAGCCGACGTCCCGGGCACAGAGCACGATGCCGGCGATCTCGTTGCCGACCATCTGGGCGCGGCCGTCGAGCTCGACCGAGACCGGGCCGTTGAAGGGGTGGCGCTCCCGGACCCGGACCCGGGTGCCGGGCACCAACCCCGTCGACGCGAGATAGCGGAGCCGTCGGTCGTCGGTCGTGGCGACCCGGCGGATGGTCACCGTCTCGCCGACCGCGACGTCGGTGAGCGGCACGTGGATGAACTCGGCGATCGTGCCATCGACGTCGGGAATCGGATCGCCATGGGGATCGAAGCGGGGATTGCCGAGCGCATCCGCCATCCGCTCCACCAGGGTGTCGGAGACAGCGTGCTCCATCAGCTCGGCCTCGTCGTGCACCGTGTCCCAGGTGTAGCCGAGGAAGGCGACCAGATAGGCCTCGATGAGGCGATGGCGCCGGAGCATCCGGAGCGCGACCCGGCGTCCTTCGGCGGTGAGCTCGGCCCCGCGATAGGGCGCGTGCTCGAGCAGGCCCTGCTCGGAGAGCCGCTTGACCATCCCGCTGACCGAGGCCGGCGCGATTCCGAGACGCTCGGCGATCGCGGTGGTCGACGCGGGCGAGCCATCGAGCGAGAGGTGATAGATGGCCTTGAGGTAGTCCTCGGCGGAGCGCGTCAGGGGCTCGCGAAGCGCGGCGGTCATGAGTGGGCCATCCCTCCGGTCAAACGGCGAGGCGCCAGATCTGGGCGACGAGGAAGCAGAGCACGACGCCCATCACCACCGGCAGGAGCGCGGAGACGGCGGTCCATCTCCAGCTCCGGGTCTCCTTGTAGATGGTGTAGAGCGTGGTCGAGCAGGGGTTGTGGAGCAGCGAGAAGAGCATCAGACACACGCCGGTGAGCGTGGTCCATCCCGCCGAGCGGAGCAGGTCGCCGACGGCGGCCGCGGACTCCGGCTCGAACATCACCCCCGCGCCGGCGCCCGCCTCCGGCGCGCCCGCGGCGAGCACGGTCAGCATCAGGACGCTCGGGATCACGATCTCGTTGGCGGGGATCGCCACCACGTATGCGAGCAGGATCACGCCGTTCAGACCGATCAGCACGCCGACCGGATCGAGCAGCCGGATCAGGTGCTCGGCCAGGCTGGCCCCGCCGAAATGCAGGTTGGCGGAGAGCCAGATCACCGCGCCGGCCGGTGCGGCAAAGACCACGGCGCGCCAGAGCACGATCAGGGTGCGATCGATCAGCGAGGTGTAGAGCGTCTCCAGCAGTCGGGGCGGACGATAGGGCGGCAGCTCGAGGCTGAAGGTGGTCGCCTCGCCGGTCAGCACCGTGTGGGTCAGCAGCCAGGACGCGAAGAACATCGCGGCGATCCCGAGCAGCGCGACGCCCACGACCGCGCCCGCCGAGAGCAGCCCGGCGAGGTGGGCCGGCGCGAGCGAGCCCAGGAAGACCGACGCGATCAGGATCTGGGTCGGCCAGCGCCCGTTGCAGAGGGAGAAGTTGTTGGTGATGATGGCCACCAGCCGCTCGCGCGGGCTGTCGATGATCCGGGTGGCCACCACCCCGGCCGCGTTGCAGCCGAAGCCCATGCTCATGGTGAGCGCCTGCTTGCCGTGCGCCCCCGCCCACTGGAAGAAGCGATCGAGATTGAAGGCCACCCTCGGCAGGTAGCCGAAGTCCTCGAGCAGGGTGAAGAGCGGAAAGAAGATCGCCATCGGCGGGAGCATCACGCTCACCACCCAGGCGGTGGCCAGATAGACGCCGTCGAAGAGGAACCCGCTCAGCCACCACGGCATCCCGATCGTGGCGCCGAAGCCCCTGAGCACCGGATGCACCGAGTCGATCAGCAGATCGGCGAGCAGGGCAGACGGATAGTTCGCGCCGGCGACCGTGATCCAGAAGACCGCCATCAGGAGCAGCAGCATCACCGGGAAGCCGAGCCAGCGGCTGGTGAGAATCCGGTCGAGCGTCCGGTCCCAGTCGAACTTGGCGCGGCGGAGGCCGGTGAGGGTGACCCCGTTGGCGATCCGGGCCGCCTCGCGGAAGACGCTCTCGGTGAGGCTGTCGTGGAAGCCGGGGCTCAGCCGCCAGCGCTCGTCCTCGACCGCCTCGAGCAAGGTCCGCTGCGCCTCCGACAGCTCCGCGTCCAGCGCGCGCGGATGGCGACCGCCGTCGACCCGCCACTCGCCGCTCGCGAGCGCGCCGATCTCGCCGTCGCGGACGGCCTGCACGACGCGCTCGTCGGCGTTCAAGAGCCGGAGCGCGACCCAGCGCGCGTTCGGAAGCCCGGGAAAGGCGGCCGCGATCCGCGGCAGCAGATGACCGATCGCCGTCTCGATCTCGGGCGGATGCTCCGCGATCCGGAACGGCGTGGTCGCGCGGGCGCCAGTGGCCACCGCGTGGAGAGCCTCGAGCAGCTCCGGGATCCCCTGCCCGCTCCTGGCGGCGGTCGGCACCACCGGCACGCCGAGCTGCGCCTCGAGCTTGGCCGGGTCGATGGCGATCCCGTGCCGGCGGGCCTCGTCGATCAAATTGAGACAGATCACCACTCGATCGGTGATCTCGAGAACCTGGAGTGCCAGGTTGAGATTGCGCTCCAGCCGAGTGGCGTCGAGCACCACCACGGTGACGTCGGGTCTGCCGAAGAGGAGGAAGTCGCGAGCGACCTCTTCGTCGGCGCTCCCCGCCTGGAGCGAATAGGTGCCGGGCAGATCGACCAGGCGGGCCCGCTTGCCCTGGTGGGTGAAGCTGCCCTCGGCCCGAGCGACGGTCTTGCCGGGCCAATTGCCGGTGTGCTGGCGGAGCCCGGTGAGCGCGTTGAAGACCGTGCTCTTCCCGGTGTTGGGGTTGCCCGCCAGGGCGACCTGATAGTCGTACCGGTTGGAGGGCCCGGCGAGCTGGACCAGCTCCGGGCCTCGGGCGCGCCGGCCGCGGGTGGCGATGCCCGTCATGCGGCGGCTCCGGTCTCCGGGGCGGGGCCGTCGGAGCGGACCCGATCTCGGATATAGACGCCCTGCGCTTGCGCCTTCCGGAGGGCGATCAGCGCGCCGCGCACCCGATACGCGATCGGGTCGCCGGAGGGGCTTCGGATTTCCGCGGTGATGTCGGTGCCTGGAAGGATCCCCAGGTCGAGCAGCCGGCGCCGCTGGGCGCCCTGCACCGCCGGGGCGATCTGGGCCACCACCGCCCTCTCGCCCAGGCGAAGGACGTCGAGCCGCTGGTAGAGAACCGTGTGGTCGACGGCCTCGGGCACCGGCTCGACGGTGATCAGATCGGCGTAGAGTCGATCGAGCTCGACCCCCCGACCGCCGACCAGCACCTCCAACCGACCGTCACGCAGGCTGGTGAGCTTGACCGGCACCGCGGGATGGAAGCCGAGCGAGACCAGCTTGCGATAGACCGGCTCGGGCTCGTCCTCCACATGAATGACAGTGGCGGCCTGCCCGGCGGCCAACGAGGAAAGCGGCCGGCCCTGACTCGGCGGCATTCGCCCGCCGGCGGTGGGAATCGGATCGCCATGGGGGTCCAGGGCCGGGTCGCCGAGGCGGGCGGCCAGGGCCTCCGCCTCGGCCGCGCTCACGGCGTGCTCCTCGGCCTCCGCCCGATGGTGCCAGTCGGCCGGACGGAGACCGGTCCGGTCGGCGAAGAACCGCTCGAGCAGCCGGTGGGTCCGGAGGACTCGGAGGGCGTAGGCCCGCCCCTCCTCGGTGAGCGCGAGCCCGCGCTCTTCGGAGACGGCGAAGCCGGATCGGGCCAGCCGGGAGATCAGCGCCGTCGCCGCGGCGCGGGAGATCTCGAGGGCTCCGGCCAGGGTGACGATCGACGCCGGCGTCTCCTCGAGCTCACAGTTGAGCAGGTGCTTGAGCGCGTCCTCGACCTGGACCCGAACCGAGGAGCCGCGCTTGCCGCGGATCCAGGCGATCAGGCCCTTCCCCGGCCAGAAGACCACGGCGGCGAGCACGACCAGGAGGCCGAACCAGGCGAGGGCGGTCGCGGGATCCGGCGGCTTCACGGAAGCCACCCAGAATGAGGCGGTGCCATAATGATGTTTAGTTACAACTAAATCTGAGATCTGTCAACCCTACACCAAGCCTGAGCCGGGCGGCCCGCTGGCGAGCCTGTCGGACACCTGCCGGTCGCCCCCGTTGCTCGGAACGGGCGGCCGGGTCTCAGCGAATCAGGTCGAGCAGCGGGGTGAGGATCCGCTCGGTCATTCCCCACACCACCCCTTCCGGGAGGTGGTAGCCGGGAAACACCAGCGTCGCTCCCGCAACCGGGTAGCGGTAGTCGCGGTAGATGGACGCGTCGGTCAGCCGATCGATCCCGACCCAGGCCGCGTGGGCGACCTCGTAGTTGGGCCGGAGCGCCGGCGGGCGATCGAGTCGGAAGACGAAGGGTCGGACGATGACCGGAGGAAGGGTCGGCGTTCGGGGGGCGATGTCGTCGAGGGCGCCGAGCAGCTCGGCATCGGCCAGCTCGAGGCCGACTTCTTCGCGGGTCTCCCGGCGGGCGGTCTCGAGCAGGCCCGGGTCCTCGGGCGACCACCGTCCGCCTGGAAACGCCATCTGCCCCGACCAGCGGTCTCCCTCCCGCTCCGCGCGGCGGATGAGGAGCAGCGACACCGGACTTTCCGCGAGCACCACGGCCACAGCGGCCGGGCTCCGGCTCCGGTCCTCGACGGTCTCCGGCGTCCTGGCGGCGAGCCCCCGCCGGAGCCGGTCGATGGCGCTCAGTGCGACTGACACGCTCCGCCCCCGCAACAGCTCGAAGGCGGGGCTCCCATCTCACAGCGCGGGGCGGCGGCGCTGGCGGACTGGGGTGTCGGCGCGGGCACGGAGAGCTGCCGGGTGACCTTGCGGCCCTGGCACTCGGGGCAGGCGACCTTGGTGCTCGAGAAGACCAGCTCCTCGAAGCGCTTGCCGCAGCTGTCACAGCAGTATTCGTAGATCGGCATGCCGAAAGGAAGCGCCGGAGCGACCCCCGCTCAAGCCAGGTTGGCCGAGAAGAAGCGGACGGTGGCGTCGAAGACTCGGTCGAGCTGGGGCGTCGGCCCGGCCCAGGGGTGGACCGCGCCGAAGGTGTGCCCGCCGCCCTCGATCGTGAGCAGCTCCGCCAGCTCGCCAGCCGCCCGGGCGAGGGCTTCGGCCTCGATCAGGGGGACGGTCTCGTCGCGGTCGCCGTGGATGATCAGCCAGGGGATCTCGAGGCTCGCCGCCGCAGCCTCGATGTCGAGCGAGGACTCGGCGTGGGCCTCGATGTCGTCGAGCAGGTCGGTGTAGATCGGGAGCACCTGGCCGGTGCGCGAGTTGACGATCTCGATCCGGCCCTGGGCCCTCCAGTCCCGACGCTGCGCCTCGCTCCACCGGACCACGCTGGAGACCGCGGCCCAGGTGACCAGGGCCCTGACCCTCGGATGGCGACGCGCGGCGAGCACGGCCATGCCACCGCCGCGGGAGTGGCCGAGCAGGCCGACGGAGCTGGGAGCGGGCATCCCGAACCCGCCGCCGTCGAGCGCCTCGAAGAGCAAGGCGAGATCGGCCAGCTCGGCGCTGAAGGTGTTGCGTCCGAAGCGCTCGGGCCGGCTGAACTCGCCGTCGTCGTCGACCCCGCTGCCGCTCAGGTTGAAGGTGACCGCGGTGAAGCCCGCCCGCGCCAGCCGCTCGGCGAGCGGTGGGAACATTCCCCAGTCCTTGAAGCCCTTGAACCCGTGGGTGACGAGGACCGCCGGGCCGGGCCGGCCGCCGGGCACGGCCACCACGTCGACGAGGATCTCGCCCAGCACTCCGCCGATCGTGTGTCGGGTCCGGACCGGTGTCGCCATCTAACGACCGGAGCTCCGCTCGATGTGGAGCACCCTGGCCGGGGTGCCGGCCTGCCCCGTGGTCATCAGGTCGGACTCGATCCGAATCGTCGCCCGGACCGCGAGCCCGTCCTGGCGGAACTCTTCGGCCAAGTCGAGGAGCTGGTACCGGCCGCCGTCTTCCGTCTCGAGCCGGTAGATCCCGCCCTCGACGTCCTGGAAGCGAATCACGCCAGTGACCTCGACACCTTCGGGCGCCGGCGACCCGCCGCAGGCGAGGAGCAGGATCAGCCAGGGTTGCTTGAGGAGTTTCGCCAGCGCAGCTTGCATCGGTGAATTCGCCGTTGACCTTTCGTCCCGCGAGCGACGCGGACACGCCCCTGGTCGGCGCGTTGCTCGCGACCTGCAAGTTGGCCCCCAACGCGTTCGATCGCCAGTTCGGCGAGAGCTTCGTGGTCGCGTTCGACGGGGACGGGCGACTGGTCGGCGTCGCCGGCGTGGAGCGCTACGGATCCGACGGCCTCTTTCGCTCGGCGGCGGTGCATCCCGACTGGCGTGGCCGCGGACTCGGGCAGGCGCTCACCCGCGATCGGATCGACTGGGCGCGGGCGGCCGGCCTTCGCGCGCTCTACCTGCTCACCGAAACGGCCGCCGACTTCTGGCCCCGCTTCGGGTTCGAGCCGATCGCGCGGGACGGAGCGCCCGAGGCGGTGGCGGCGTCGCCCGAGTGGGCCGGCGGCTGCCCCGCCTCGGCCGTGGCGATGTCGCTGGCCCTCGCCCCCGCGCGGGTGGTAGAATAGTCCCTGGTCTCGACTCGGAGCGAACCGCACCCTGCGAGCGACTCATCCGACCCTGGTGGTCGCGAGCCGCGCCATCGGCGAGCATCGCGACACGATGGTCAGCCAATGGCTCGATCGGCTCGGTGACCGTGCGAACGGCACCAGCACCCTGCCTCGTGAGCTCGTGCATCAGGAGCTGGGTCTCCTGGTGGACGTGTTCGGCGCGCTGGTCGGGCCGCTCCGCCGCGAGGCCCGTCCGATCTGGCAGCGCGCGGCCCAGGTGTACGGCCGTCACGCCGCCGCGCGAGGCCTCGCCGCCGGCGAGGTGGTGGAGGAGCTGCAGTATTTCCGTGAGCTGCTGATCCGCAATCTCGCGCCCGCCATCGCGGCGCTCCGCCCGCGTCAGAGCATGGGCCTGCTGCTCCGCCTCAACCGGCTGCTCGACAGAGGCGTGGCGATGGCGGTCGTGGGGTATACCGACGCGATCGTGGCCACGCTGCTCCCGTCCGACGGCGAAGACTCGCCGAGTCGGATCGACGACCCCGATTCGATCCGCTCCGAGATCGATCAAGTGCGCGAAGAGCTGAGTCACCTCACCTCCGCCGAGATCGGCTGAACGACCCGCCCGTCCGCCCGGCGCGGCAGAACGCTCCCTGCCCGTCGAGGTTTGGTTCCCGCTTCCTCGCCGTGGTGTCCTAACGTCGTGCCGGCTCTCACCGGGTCGGTGCCGTGGTCGATGCCGCACAGCTCGCGCTGGCGAACGCAGTGGATCGGTTACCCGCGCTCGCCGCGGCGCTCGGGCTCGAGCCCGGATGGGAGCCGCTCGCGGCACCCGCGCTCGACCCGGGTCTCGGGCCCGAGGTCGAGGCCGCGGTCGTCGGGCGTCGGGCGCGCTTCGTCGCCGTCGGGCTCGCGCCGGCCGACGCGAGCGCGGCGCAACGGGTCGCGCGGGAGTTGGCTCGGGCCGGTCAGGCCGGCCTGGTGCTCGGCCTCGACGAGCGGCGGGAGCGTCTGGCCGTCGCGGCGTCGTTCGCCGACTGCCCCGTCGTCTCCCTGGATCGCCGGGCGCCCGGCGCCGCCGACCTCCGACGGCTCTCGCCCGCCGGCACGACGGGGCTGA
This sequence comes from Gemmatimonadales bacterium, assembly GCA_050184075.1. Lineage (GTDB taxonomy): Bacteria > Gemmatimonadota > Gemmatimonadetes > Gemmatimonadales > GWC2-71-9 > SHZU01. Next base: position 17,365 of record JBFXAS010000023.1, on the reverse strand, counting down.
CCGGCGCGCCGCTCGCCTGCCAGTGGGCCGAGGCGCTCGCCGGGCTCGACTTGGGGCATCGGTTCTTCCGGCAGTTCCGCGCCACGCTGGACGGCTTCGCCGGGGCGCTCGCGCGCACGATTCCGGCGGAGGACCGCCACACCCTCGCCTTGCTGGTGCTCACCCGGGTGCTCTTCCTCTACTTCGTGCAGGAGCGCGGCTGGCTCGACGGGCGGCCGCGCTTCCTCGCCGACGCGGTCGATCGCACGCTGCCCGGCGGCTCGATCGAGCGGGATCTGCTCAGGCCGCTCTTCTTCGGGACCCTCAACCGACCCGGGTCGGCCCGGCCCGCGCGGGCTCGGCGCTTCGGCCGGATCCCGTACCTGAACGGCGGTCTCTTCGAGCCCCATCCGCTCGAGCGGCGCTGGCGGCCGAGCTTCGGGAACGACCTCTGGCGCGAGGCGTTCGACGGCCTGTTCGAGCGCCACCACTTCACCGTCAGGCAGGGCCCCGGACCCGATGCGATCGGCCCCGACATGCTCGGGCGGGTGTTCGAGGGCGTCATGGACCCGGCGGCGCGGCGCGCGGAAGGGGCGTTCTACACCCCGGCGGCGATGGTGACCGAGCTGTTCGACGCGGCGCTCGCCGACTGGCTGGCGCTCCGGCTCGGCGTCGGCGGTCACGAGGCGCGCCGGTTGCTCGCCGAGCCCACGGTCGCGGGTGGCGCGGCGCTCGCGACGATCACCGTGCTCGACCCGAGCGTGGGGAGCGGCGCCTTCCTGCTCGGCGCGCTGCAGCGGCTGGTCGGGATCCGCGCCAAGCTGGGCGAGCCACCGGCGGCGGCCACGAGGGCGGTGCTGGCGAGCAATCTCTTCGGGGTCGACCGCAATCCGGCGGCGGTGCGGCTGGCGGAGCTTCGTCTCTGGCTCGCGGTGCTGGACGCCGAACCCTCGGACGATCCGGTCGCGATCGCGCCGCTCCCCAACCTCGACAGCTTCGTCCGCCAGGGCGACAGCCTGGCCGAGCCGTCGCTGCCGGCGCCGAGCCGGGACGGCGCCGAGCGGCTGGCCCGGGCCCGGCGCGAAGCCGCCCAGGCCACCGGCGGGTCGAAGGCGGGGGCGCTCATGCGCCTCCGACGCCTGGAGCTGGACGCGGCTCGGGCCTCGATCGGGCGAGCGCTCGAAGCCGTCGATCGCGGGCTCCGGGAGCGCGTCGCCGCCGAGCGGGATCCCGATCTCTTCGCCGAGCGAGCCCCTCGCACCGCGAAGGCCAAGGCGGCGATCGCGCGCCTGAGGACCGAGCGCCGGAGGCTTCGGACCATGGAGCGCCGGCTCCGGGACGCGGGCGAGCTTCCCTGGTTCCACTTCGCCGCCCAGTTCGGCGACGTGCTGGCTCGCGGCGGGTTCGACGTCGTGATCGGGAATCCGCCGTGGGTGAGGGGCGAGGCGCTCTCGAGCCGCCGGCGCGCCGAGCTCAAGGAGCGCTACCGCTGGTGCCGGAGCGCGGCCACCGGGCGCGGCTTCGGTCACTTTCCCGACCTCTCGCTGGCCTTTCTCGAGCGGAGCTTCGAGCTGCTCCGGCAGGACGGCGTGCTCGGCATGCTGGTGCCGGCCAAGCTCACCACCGCCGGCTACGCCGCCACCGCCCGGGCCGAGCTGGCGCGGCGGTCGACACTCCTGGTTGCGGAGCGGCTGCGCGACCACGACGACGCCTTCGGCGCCACGGTCTACCCGCTCGCGCTGGTCGCCGCCCGGCGCCAACCCGAGGCCGGCCACCATCTCCGACGCGGGCTCGACCACGGGGCCGCGCGCGGCGTGCCGCAGCAGGCGTTAGGCGCCGAGCCCTGGTCGCTCGAGCCGGGCGCGCGGGTCCTGGCGCGGCTCCGCGCGACCCACCCGACCCTCGGCGAGCGATTCACCGTCCGGCTCGGGGTGAAGACCGGGCTCGACCGGGCCTTCCTCGATCCCGACCCGGCGGTCGGCGCCGCGCTGCTCCGGCCGGTCGTGCGCGGGCGCGACATCGGCCCGTTCCGGGTCTCCTGCGAGCACACGATCCTCTGGACCCACGACCGGCACGGTCGGCCCCGCGACCAGCTGCCTGAGGCGGCCGCCCGACACCTCGCCCCGCACCGCCGGGCGCTCGAGCGCCGAGCGGACCACCGCGGCGGACCCTACTGGCAGCTCTTCCGCACCACCGCCGCCATGCCCGGGCACCGGGTGGTTTGGGCGGACCTGGCCCGCCAGCTGGAGGCGGCCGTCCTGAGCGGTCCGGCGCACGCCAGCATCGTCCCGCTCAACACGAGCTACCTGATCGCGGCCGGGAGCAGGGAGTCCGCGCTCCGGCTCGCCGTCTGGCTCAACGCGGGCTGGGTGCGCCGGCTCGCCCGGCTCAGGGCGACGGTGGCTGCGTCTGGCTTCGCCCGATTCAACGCCGACGTGGTCGAGGCCCTGCCCCTCCCCGACGCGGTCATGGCCGACGTCTCGCTGCTCGCGATCGGCGAGCGGGCGTGGACCGGCTCGGCATTCGACCAGGAGGCCGCCGATGACCGGTGCGCCGAGCTGCTCGCGCTCGCGGAAGACGACCGCGCGGCACTCCTCGAGAACGGATGACCCCGGGCATCGGCGCGAGGCTCCGCCGGCCCTGGCCGTCGCTGCCACGATCGCGGCGGCGCTCCGCCCGGCCGAGGCCGCCGACCAGCCGCCCGAGTGGCTGCGGCCGGCGCAGGTGCGGTCCTTTCGTCGGGTCGTCGCCGCCGTGCGCGCCTCCGGCGGCGCGCTCCTGGCCGATCCGGTCGGCACTGGCAAGACCTACGTGGCGCTCGCCGCCGCGCAGGCGCTCGCCCCGGAACAGCTGGTCGAGGTGTTCGCGCCGGCCATTCTGGTGTCGGGCTGGGAGGAGACGGCGGCCGCGCTCGGCCTCCGCGCGAGAGTGAGCAGCCACGAGCGACTCAGTCGAGGCGAGCGCCCCACCGGTCGCGGACCCGCGATCATCGACGAGAGCCACCGGTTCCGCACGCCGGGCACCCGTCGCTATCGGACGATCGCGCCGGGACTGGTGGGGCGTCCCGTGGTGCTGGTATCCGCCACGCCGATCGTCAACCGAACCGACGATCTGCTCGCGCAGCTCCTGCTCGCGGTCGGCGACGACGCCCTCGAGAGCCGAGGCCTGGCTTCGCTCCGCGAAGGACTGAGTCGCCGCGCGCCGCCTCCCGTGCTCTCCGCCCTGGTGGTCCGCGAAGCCGCCACCGACCGACTGCCGAGGAGGACGCAGGCGTCGGCGCCGGGCTGGCTCGCACGCTCGCCGGCGGCGCGCCAGACGCTCGCCGCCGTCGATCGGCTCCGGCTCTCCCGCAACCCGGGCGTTGCCGCGCTGCTCCGGACGTCGCTCCTCCGGGCGCTCGCGTCGAGCCCCGCGGCTCTCGCGGCCACGATCCGCCGCCATCGCCTGCTGCTCGAGCACGCGCAGGCGGCCAGGAGCGCGGGGCGACGGGTGAGTCGGCGGGACGTCGAGCGCGAGGTCGGCGCGCTCGCCGATCAGCTGGTGCTCTGGGAGCTGCTGCCCGATCCGGAGGCGCCGGCCGACCTGGCGCTCGCGGATCGACGTCCGCTCGAGCGGCTCGCCCGGCTGGCTCAGGCAGAGGAGACGGGAACCGACCTCAAGCTCGAAACGCTCGCCGCGGCGCTCGACCCGGAGCAGCCGACGGTGCTCTTCTCGAGCTTCGTCGCGACGGTCCGGTATCTCGCTCGGCGACTGGACGCGGCGGGCATTGCCTGGGTCACCGGCACCCGGGCCGGCGTCGGCCCGATCCGCTATCCCCGGCGCCTGGTGCTCGAGGCGTTCGGGCCCGGCCCCCGGCCCGCGGGGCCGTGGCGGCGGGAGCCCTGGCTCCTGCTCTCGACCGACGTCGCGGCCGAAGGGCTCAACCTGCAGCGGGCCCGCACGGTGATTCACTACGATCTGCCGTGGACCGCGGTGCGGATCGAGCAACGGGATGGGCGAGCGGCGCGGATGGGTTCGGTGCATCCCGAGGTCCGCGTGGTGCGGTTCGATCCGCCCGAGGAGATCGACGCGCGACTGGACCTGATCGCCCGGCTCGAGGCGAAGGGCCGGATGCCGCGGCTGGTCGGTCTTTCCGATCGGGCGGACGAGGCCTGGACCCGACAGCGCCGGGTCGCCGAGCGCTGGCGGACGGTTGCCGGCGAGACCGGCTGCTCGGTCTGTCGCGGGCCGAGCGGGGCGCTCGCGGCCGTTCTGATCGAGGGTCTCGAGCCGACGCCGATCACCGTGGTGGCTGTCCTGGACGCGGGCGCATGGTCGATGGACGTCGAGCGGGTGCTGGACCGCCTGGAGTCGGCGTGGGCCACCGAGCCGATCGAGAGTGAGGGGGCGGTCGTCGATCGTCGCGGGCTGCTCAGAGACGCGTCACGGCAGATCGAGCGCTGGGTCGCGCGGGTCACGGCAGCGCGGCTCCGCGCGAGCTCCACGACGCCGGTGCGCCGAGCCCGCGCGGCGCTCGGTCGCCGCATGCTGGAAGCTCGACGGAGGCGGGACTACCCCGCGATGGCACGGCTCGACCTCGCGCTCCAGGGCCTCCGCCGCCCGGCCACCGCCGGGCTCGAGTCGCTCGCGACGGAGCTGGTGCTGGGAAAGCAGGAGGCCATCGCGGCCCTCGCGGCGCTCGGAGAGGCGGTGGCCGAGCCGGCCGGATCGGTCGGCTATCGGATCCTGGCGCTGCTTGCGTTCGTCGACTGAGGGGGCAGCCGTCGTCTGGGCCGATTCGAGGCTGGAGTCGGGCAGCGCCCGTCGTTACGTTCGCCAGCCATGACGGACACCAAGGCGGTGCTGTTCGACCTCGACGGCACCCTGCTCGACTCGATTCGCCTGATCCTCGACAGCTACCATCACACCCTCGCGGTGCACGGTCACCCGCCCCGCTCCGACGCGCACTGGCTGGCGGGCATCGGCACGCCGCTCTGGGTCCAGCTCGCCGAGTGGGCGCACGACGAGCCGGTGATGCAGGCGATGATCGCGACCTATCGGGACTACAACGTCACCAACCACGACACGGTGGTCCGGGCCTACCCGGGCGTGGTCGAGATGGTGCACGCGATCCGGGGCCGGGGGCTCCGCACCGGGCTGGTCACCAGCAAGATGAGGACGGGCGCGCTCCGGGGGCTCAACCTGCTGGGCCTGACCGACGCGATGGACACCATCGTCGCGGTCGACGACGTCGCCAACCCGAAGCCGCATCCGGAGCCGGTGACCCGAGCCGCGGAGGTGCTGGAGCTCGAGCCGGCGAGCGTGATCTACGTCGGCGACAGCGTGCACGACATGGCGTCGGGTCGCGCCGCGGGGGCCCGGACCGCGGCGGTGCTCTGGGGGCCGTTCGACCGCCAGCACCTGGCGCCGTCGGCGCCGGACTATTTCCTGGAACGGCCCACCGACCTGCTGGAGCTGTTAGCCGGGGCTTGAAGCCGACGCCTCCACCGATCCGCCATCACGACCCTCTCGAGGGGACCTGCACGCCGTCCCGCACCCTCGCACCTCGACATCGGCGTTGACGCCCGGTTGAGGTGATGGGGGGCCGTCCGTGCGCGATTCCACGCTATCTTTCCTGAGGATGCCAGCTCACGGCGCGGGGCCTCTCGAAGCGGTTCGACGCGCGCTCCGCGCGGTGCTCGGCCTGGGCCTGATCGGGACCGGAGCGGAGCTGCTGCTGTTGGGCCACTCCGACGACCTGGCGCAATGGGTGCCTCTGGTGATCGTGCCGCTCGCCCTCCTTGCGCTGCTGTGGCGGGTGGCCTCGGATGGCACGGGAGCCCGGGTGGGGTTTCGGTGGGCGATGATGGCGGCGGTGGCGAGCGGCGTGGTTGGCTTGTGGCTCCACTACCGGGGCAACGCCCAGTTTGAGCTGGAGATGGACCCCGATCTGGGTGGCTGGACACTGTTCGCCGAAGCGATGACGGGCGCCACCCCGGCGCTCGCGCCCGGCGCAATGACGCTGCTTGGCCTGATCGGACTGGTGTCGGAGATAGGCGGGAACGCCGGCCGGTCCGGAGCCAAAGCGGGAGGGAACTGACGATGAGAGCGATTCGATGCCTGCTCCTGCTCGCGGCCGCTCCGCTGGCCACGGCCGGCGCGCAGGTCGGGCAGGGCCTGATCGACCCGAACGTCGCCACCGATGCCCAGCTCGCCTCGGTGCCGGAGCTCACTGCGGACCTGATCTCGGCGATCAAGGCCGCGCGGCCCATCGCGGGGATCCTCGACTTCGATCGGCTGCTCGGGCAGACGCTCTCGGAGACCGAGCGCAAGGCCGTGTACGGGAAGATGTTCGTGCACCTCAACCTGAATACGGCCACCGCGGCGGAGATCAACCTGATTCCGGGAATGACCCGGCGGATGGTGCACGAGTTCGAGGAGTACCGACCCTACAAGGCGTTGGCCCAATTCCATCGGGAGATCGGCAAGTACGTCGACGACGCGGAGCTGGCCCGGCTCGAGCGTTACGTCTTCGTGCCGCTCGACCTCAACACGGCGACCGCGGAAGCGATCATGACCATTCCCGGCATGACCCGGCGGATGCTGCACGAGTTCGAGGAGTATCGGCCTTACCGGGCGATCGCTCAGTTCCGTCGGGAGATCGGCAAGTACGTCGACGAGCGGGAAGTGGCACGGCTCGAGCGGTTCGTCGAGATCCGGGGAGCGCCGTAGATCGCGGCGTAGTGCCGTCGATCGCTGCTTGCACCGTCTTCACCTCGGCCTCGGCGAGCAGGGCGCTCGGGACGTGTGGTTTCCAAGCAGGACCGGGAGCGGATCCTCGGCTACGGCCCGGAGGGCGTGTGATTCTCGACGCCTCGGCGGTCATCGGCATCCTGCCCAAGAAGCCCGGCTGGGAGCGATGATCCTGCTCGCCGACGATCACGGCGTCGTGGCTGTCGATGCCTACGTCAGGTACGGCAAGGGGCGCCATCACGCGAACCTCAACTTCGGCGACTGCCTCTCCTACGCCGTCGCCATTCTGGCCGCTCGAGCGCTCCTGTTCGTCGGCGACGACTTCCGGCATACGGACGTCGTTCCGGCCCTCTAGCCGAGCGCACCCGCACCGCGCTCGACGGGCGGAGGCGTCAAGATCGCCGCGTCACCGACGTGGTCCGTCGAATCCGATCGAGCAGCCCGACCAGATCCCGGCCAAGCCGGTCCGATCTCACTTCTTCTCGTTCATCGCCGCCCGCGCCGCCGCCATGACCTGGGCGAGTTCCGCGACATGCACCCCGGGGCGGAGCCGGTGCACCGACCGGAGCCCAGCCGCGACCGCGCGAGTCGCAATCGAGGTGTGATCCTCGTGGTTCATGATCTCCCAGTCGATCCGAGCGTTAGGCCACTGCCGGATGGCAAACTGTTCTGCCAACCAGGTCACCCCGCTGCCGAAGCGGCACATCCCCCGCACCGGATTCTCATCGATTTCGACCCGCCCGCAGCAGAGGAAGAGATCCACGTCGAGGTCCTGCTGGGTGGCCGCATAGGCCGCTTCCGCCCGGACGATGCCGTTCTCCGCCGAGCCGAAGCCGGGGCTGATCGCGAGATATCGGCGAAACGGGCTCTCTGGATCGAACATGGCCCGTAAGGCGAAGTAGCCGCCGGAGGAGTCGCCGACCAGGGTGTGGCGAGCACCGAGGTCGATCGGATACGCGCGGGCGAGCGCCGGCAGCAACTCGTCTTTGAGGAAGGCCATGAAACGGGGATACCCACCCGCACCAATCACCAGGTCGGGCTTCCCCTCGGCCTTCTTCAGGCCGTCGAACACGTCGACCAACACCTTCCCGAGCGGGTCCGTCATCGCCCAATCGTCGTGGAAGTCGAAGTTCCGCCGGCCGAAGAACGACGCGAACCCCTCGTCCGCCGGATACCCAACGCCCACCACGATCGACGGCGGCAGGATGCTCCCGGCCTGAGCGAAGCGACCATGCAGGGTCGTCTGGACCATGTCGAAGAGGAGATTGCCGTCCACGACCAGGACAACGGGGTACTGCTTGCCGCCCGTCTCGTGTCCCATCGGAAGCGAGACGTCGATGACATAGCGGCCCAGTCCCTCGGCGGCCACCTCGAACTGGTGATGGTTCCGCGATTGAAAAGGCTGGGGTTCTACGGAGAGGGACATTGGGGAGTGGCTCCGGTGAAATGATGGCCGGCTTGGGCCGGGAGGTATGACAATACTCAGGGGTTCGTGACCCCGAGCAGCTGCCGAGCCTCGGCCTTGCATATCGATCAGCCCGCAGGAAACGATCGCCCAAGATACCGGGTCCGGGACGCCGCCGCCGACCCACGCGTCAATGCCCTGACCGCGATTCCGGCGGCGCGATTCGGGCGGTACCTTCCCCTCCGTCTATCCCGGGGCCAACCATGCGTACTCGCTCGCAGACCGTCGCGAGTGGCGCTCGAGGTCCGGGGGAACGTCATCTTCCGCGAGAGATTCCCATGGCAATCACCGTCATCGAGAACGCGGCATGTTTCGACGGCTTCGGCGACCAACTGGCCGAGGGAACCTACGTCGCGGTCGAAGGCGACCGGATCCGCGAAGTGAGCGACCGGCCGATCGCCGGAACCGCCGGTCGGCGGATCAACGCCACCGGCATGACCCTGATGCCCGGCATGATCGACGCGCACGTCCACGTTTACGCGGCGGAGCTCAATCTCACCCGAGTCAGTCGGCGGCCGTGGACCTACCTCGCTCACTATGCCGCGACCTTCCTCCGCCACATGCTCCGGTGTGGCTACACCACCGTCCGTGATACCGGCGGCGGCGATTATGGCCTCGCGGCCGCCCTCCGGGATGGGCTGCTCGAAGGCCCGACCCTCTACTTTGGCAACCAGCTCCTCTCCCAACTCGGCGGCCACGCCGATTGGCGCCCACCCGAGGAGGACGACGGCGCGTGCACGCTCTGCGGCTGCGCCGCGATCGACCAGAAGATGGCGGTCATCGCCGACGGTGTGGATGGGGTGATCAGGGCAACCCGCGAGCAGCTGCGGCGCGGGGCGCATCACATCAAGATCGTGGCTTCGGGCGGGGTGGCGTCCCCGAGCGATCCGCTGGATTCGATCCAGTACTCGGCGGTGGAGATCACCGCCATCGTGGAGGAGTGCGCTCGGCACGGCAAATACGTCGCGGCGCACTGCCATCCCGACGCCGCCGTCCGCCGGTCGGTCGAGCTTGGGGTCAGGTCGATCGAGCACGCCACCCTGATCGAGCCGGATACGGCCCGACTCGTGGCGACAAGCGAGGCCTACCTCGTCCCGACGATGGCGGTGATCTTCGCGCTCGACAAGGACGGCGCCGCCCTGGGCCTCCCGCCGGCGAGCGTGGCCAAGCTCCGGCTGATCACCCGGCGCGCCATCGAGGGGCTCCAGATCATGAAGGACGCGGGGTGCCGAGTCGGGTTCGGGACTGACCTGCTAGGCCCCCATCATGATCGTCAGGGTATCGAGTTCGGGATCCGGCGGGAGGTATTCTCGTCCGCCGAGATCCTGCGGCAGGTCACCTCCGTCAACGCCGCCCTGCTCCGTGCCGAAGGCGAACTGGGGTGCGTCAAACCCGGGGCCCGAGCGGACCTGCTGCTGGTACGGGGTAACCCGCTCCAGAACCTCGATCTCCTCGCCGCCAACGGCGCCAACCTCGCCATGGTGATGCACGGCGGTGTTCCAAGACACTTGACGACCTAACCGCGCGACTCGCGCGAGCCATGCCTAACGTTCCCACCCAGGAGGCGCCATGGCGACGGATCGACACGGCTTCCCGAAACGGACCGGAGCCACCAGCAGGCGTGGCGCGATCCATTCGAGGCACTCCCGAACCGGCGACCGGCATCGCCCGCATCCCGGGCCGAGGCTGGCATGCGCTTCGACGGCAAGTCGGATCGGAGTTGAAGCCCACGCCGGCCCGCGATGTGCCGAGTTCGGCGCCTGGAAGTGATATCAAACGATCGTAAAGTGCTGCCGGCGGGCGGACGCACAAACCAGGCGAGCCGCGCTCGCCGCCGCCGACAGCTCTCGTTCAGGTGGCAACGGACACAGCAATGAACACACCAGGGCCGACAATGGCGGTCAGGGAGGACAAGGCGGACCGTCGCACGGCACCCCAACTTCAACTGATCTAAGGAGAAAGCAGCTCAGGAGGGAACCACTGGGGCGGCAGGCCTCGAACCTGCAACCTCCCGGTTAACAGCCGCCCCACCGGGAGGCGAGATTCCGCGAAGAAATCGGTAAACCATTGATGGCTCTAGCAATCTGCCGAGGCGGGCCATCGGGGTTATCGGAAGAAACGGGCATCAACGGACACACCAACGGACACACCGTATTCACGACTCTAAGGCCTTTCCATCATCCCGGCGGGTTGCCGAACGGCGGCGTGAGGTGCACTAGACCTCCAAGAATAGGGATTCGAATTGCGCGGCAAGCTCATGGGCAAACACGCGCGCATCCCACTCCGTACCATCACTGAGCGAGATCGAGATCAATTCTTCACCAACACCAAATGCGCCATGACCGAATCTTCCAATGCCATATCCTTGTCCAGAATCGACGTGCGTTACATCGGTCTGGTCTTGGCGCCGTTGGTTTAGGCTGAAGTGCTTTGAAGCGTCTGCAATGTCCCTGCAAGCTCTGTAAATCGCCGAAGCCTTGAGCGGCACCAGATTGGCCGCGACCGCGGAACTATTGCACGTCGGGTCCTTCTCCAACCATTCCGGAAGATGGCGGGCGGTGATCACGAAGTTGAAGAAGCGGTCGCTGGTGACCTCTGCATCCAGGAGCGCAAGGTCCCGCTTTAGCTTCATGAATAGGTCCATCGCTGTTCGAATCTGAGTTCCCATCATAGGCGTCCGCCATCGCTCCCGTCTTCCAGAACACCGCGCCTGCCAGATTCCTGGCTCGCTGCCCAGCCTTGGTGGAAGTTAGGCACCGGTCGCGCTCATTTGCGGGAGTTCCGGGGGAAAGACGTTCTTCTCAAGGCACTCAGCCCGGAGCGCCTCGAACACACGCTGTAACGTGTCCATGACGAGCCTTTCGGAGAACGTGAGCCGATGGAAGCTGTTGTAGTAGGCTCGCTCACCGTTGTCCCCCAGACGAAAGACCTTCCGCCGACTCTCGACCTCCCATGGAGCATCGATCTCTCCCTGGTGCACACCCGGACTTCGCCAACGACGGTAGAGGATCGCCCCATAGGTAAACCTCCAGACATTCGCCTCCAGATTTTGCAGGTCGATGCGCGGGACCCCTTTGAGCGCGGCGAGAAGCTCGCCCTCCTTTGGATCACCAGCGACGGACGGCTCGTCCCCGAATCGCTTCGCGACTTCTGCGCCGACGGCCTCGTGTTCCTGAAGCGCCTTTGGGGCAAAGGGGTCTTTGTCTGTCCAACAGGTGATCTCGCGCCTGCTGACCCGATCGTAGACTTCGCCATGCCCGCCAGAGTCCCGCACCAGCCGCGTAAAGAGCCTCATGTCATCTCGGCCACCGGCATATCGCAGCTGAGCCATCCCACTCAGGTGGCAGCACGCGAGAATCAGCGCCTCCTCCGAAAATCCCTGGGCGGCGATTTGGGCGACGCGACCAATACGCGCCTCAACGTCCTCGAAGTAGGCCTCGATGAAGGAGCGTTTGGCGTTCTGAACGCTCATTGGGATCCGCCTCCCTGCGGCACCGCGCCGCCCTCGCCGGCAGCGCGGCCCTCCGACCTGGTCCGATAGCTCTGCCGATCATGGCTCAACGTGCCGAAATGAAACACCCGCTGTTCACCAGCCTTCATGGGCCGACCTTCCATGACGGCGGTGCAATGTGTATTCACATGTGCACCAATCACTTAACTGATGACGAAGCTCGAGGAACAGGCGCCGTATCAAGAGGCTCAACCTAGCCACCATTGCGATGATTCGGTAGTCCACTTACGTTTTAGCACGATATTGAGCATCCCACATTGAGCACCCCTCGATGGGACTAGCGCCATGGACTTGGATCGGCTCGACGCGGAACTCCGCGAGCACTTCACGCCTGAACGTCGAGCCGCCGTCCAGGCAGCCGCTCGAGAGGCCTACGATCGGGCTGCTCTTCGATACTCACCGGATGATGGCGATGACTCCCAGCTTTTGGGGTTCACCATCTACAAGTTCATCGGAAAGCGGCTCGTCGGCCTCACCAGACGAGCAGATCTCGGTCTGGAACTCCACAGCGCGAATCCGATGATCCGAATCGGGGTGGGTCCATTTACGCTGGCGGCCTACTGCTGCGGCTCGACGGCTGACCAGCCAATCGACGAGTCGTTCCCGTTGAATGAGCACGGCGCTCCGCAGCTCGTCGATCTAAACCAGTTCTGCCTGGATATCAGAGATGCCCAGCCGATTCCTCGCGCCGTAGTCTTGGCGCACCTCGGCAATCCGCACACGGGGCTCGAGGCCCTCTACCTCGCGGTCCCGTCGGAGAAGGAGGAGAACCGAATCAGCAGCTGGTGTTACACTCACCTGCTGTGGCGACGTGATGCCGACGATGAACACGGCGGCGGGCCGCCCCATCCGGACCTGCCGCGCCCGGTGGCGATCCCACCCGCTCCGCTCTCGCTCAAGCAGCCAGCGGAGCGGCCTAACACGTCGGACCGTTAAGGAACTTCCATGGGTGAAGAGGTCAAGGAGAACGCGCCCCTCGAGCTTGAGCGGCTCATCGCCGCGGTTAGGGACTTTACGCCAGAGCGCTTGACGCTCGCGCGAGAGATGGCTGGGCTCGACATCAAGGACGTCGCCGAGCGAATCCAGGCGACACCGAGCGCGGTCAGTCAACTGGAGAGTGGCCGCACACGCCCGAAAGCGGAGACGCTTATCCGGCTCGCACTCGCGCTAGGCGTGCGTCCTCAATTCCTCGGCGCGCCAGCGTTGCCGCAGATCGCACCGGAGTCCTGCTTCTTTCGAAGTCGAAAGAGCACGACGATGAGAGAACGACGCCGCGTCTTAGCCCATGGCACGATCCTGAAGCAACTTGCGGACTACTTAGGGGAGTTCGTCGTTTTTCCGGAGGAGCAGCTGACCCCTCTCCGTCGACAGCTCAGCGACCGTTCTCAAATCGAGGAGTTCTCCATTACGGTTCGCGATGCCTGGCATTTGGGACAAGGCCCGATATCCGACATGATCGGGCTGCTCGAGGACAGAGGGGTCCTGCCGGTTGAAGTCCCGGGTCACTCAGAACGCTTGGATGCATTCTCAGCATGGATCGGTGGCAAGCCACTGGTGTTCCTTACGGTCGACAAGGGCTCCTCCAGCCGCAGACGATTCGATGCGGCACATGAGCTAGCCCACCTCCTACTTCACGACGCGAGTTGTGAGACCCAGGCCGCTGAGATCGAGAGAGAGGCCGATGCATTCGCGAGCGCGTTCTTGTTGCCAGCGGTGCCATTCCTCGCCGAATGCCCACGGCGGCTTGATTGGAACCGCCTGCGCGCCCTGAAACGGCGTTGGGGCGTTTCGCTGGCCGCGATCGTCCGCCGGGCGTTCGACCTGAGGATTTTTGGCGAAGCCACATATCGACGCGCTTACAGCGTCCTCAATCAGGTAGGTTGGCGCACCAACGAGCCGGACGAGCCATCGATGGAGCGGCCAGCCCTCCTCCAACGTGCCCTGCGCCTGCTGCAACAGGCCGGTCATTCGCCTGGCCGCGTGGCCGCCGATCTCCGGATTCGCGAAGGCGCCCTAGTTGACCTCGTTCTTCCGGCCCGGCACGAACAGATCGCCCTGGTACAGTCTCCATGACCGTCCTGTCCTTCAGAGCCATTCGTGAGCCATAAGCAGCTCTCGGAAGCCATCATCGCGCGAAGCGTTTCAACCCGGTGGGACGAAGCCAGGCTCGAGTGGCACCTCGCCTCTGTGTACTACGCAGACGAGCCCGAGACCTGCCTCTGCGGCCATTTCCCAATTGTCGAGCTTTGCGTGCTCACCAATCGTCGGAATGGCTGCGAGGCCGTCGTCGGAAATCATTGCGTGAAGAAGTTCATGGGGTTGCCCTCGGATAAGATCTTCGTGGCACTGAAACGCATTCAGCGAAGCCGCGAGGCTCCTCTCAATCCCGAGGCTATCGCCTACGCACACCAGCGAGGCTGGATAAACGATTGGGAACGTTCCTTCTACTTCGACACGTGGCGCAAGCGGGAGTTATCGGATCGCCAGAACAGCGTCCGGGTCAAGATCAACGAGATGGTGCTCGGACGCGTGGCCCGCGACACGCGCCGTGTTCGCAAGCCCCTCCCTACTCGACGTTCTTGATCTGGCCGCTCGCGCGTAAACGGCGGCTACGCTGCCCACGCCTCTGATAGCACCTCCGCCTGCTCAAGAACCAGCTGGGTAGCCCTTTCTTGTTTGTCGGGCGGATAACCGAACTTTCGGAGAATCCGCTTCACCAAGACCCGAAGGTGCGCCCTGACGTTCTCGCGCACCGTCCAATCGATCGTCACGTTGGCCCGAACCGTCTTGACAAGCTCCCGGGCGATGTCCCGGAGCGCCTCGTCTCCGAGGACTTTGACCGCGCTGTCGTTCGTCTCGAGCGCGTCGTAGAAGGCCACTTCGTCCTCGCTCAGACCAAGCTGGACACCCCGGGCGTTTGCCTCGCGCATGTCTCGCGCGAGGCCGATCAACTCCTCGATCACTTGGGCGGCCTCGATGGCCCGGTTCTGATACCGCCGAAGCGCCAACTCCAGCATCTCGGAGAACGTCCTGGCCTGAACCACATTCTTCTGGCCGCGCTTTCGGATCTCACCGAGGAGGAGCTTGCGAAGCAGTTCAACCGCCAGGTTCCGCTGAGGCATCCCTTTCACCTCGGCGAGGAACTGCTCGGAGAGGATCGAGATATCGGGCTTGGCCAGGCCGGCCGCGGCGAAGATGTCAACGACGCCCTCAGACACGACCGCACGCGATACAATCTGCCGCACGGCGTGGTCCATCTCCTCAACCGTCCGCAATCGATCGGGGTCACCCTTGACCAGCTGAGCCCGGACGGCTTGAAAGAACGCAACATCATCCCGGATTCGGAGTGCCTCGGCGTGTGGTACGGCCAGCGCGAATGCCTTCGATAGCTCCATAACCGCGTCGATGTAGCGACTCTTCCCATCGTCCTGCTTCAGGATGTGCTCCTGGGCCGGAGGCAAGAGCCCGAGGCGCTCGGCGGGCGTACCGCTAACCCATTTAGACCAGTCGAAACGGTGGAACAAGCCGGTGCAAACCTCGAACGTCTCCAGCATCAGCGCAACGGCTTCGCCCTGATCTATGGCGGTCTTCCCGGTGCCACCGGCCTCGGTGTACGTTGCGAGCGCGGCCTTCAGCTCATGGGCCAGGCCCAGATAGTCGACTACCAGGCCACCGGGCTTGTCCTTGAAGACGCGATTCACCCGCGCGATGGCCTGCATCAGCCCGTGACCCCGCATGGGCTTGTCGAGATACATCGTATGGAGGCTCGGCGCGTCGAACCCGGTGAGCCACATGTCCCGAACGATCACGAGGCGGAGGGGGTCGTTGGCGTCCCGGAACCGCTTCGCCAGATCCTCCCGACGCGGCTTGTTGCGGATATGCGGTTGCCATTCGAGCGGATCGGATGCCGAGCCGGTCATCACGACCTTCATCGAGCCCTGATCGTCAGCATCGTGATGCCACGCGGGCCTGAGCTTAGCGACCTCCCGGTACAGCTCGACGCAGATTCGACGGCTCATGCCGACCACCATGGCTTTGCCGTCCATCGCCTCGAGGCGTTTCTCCAAGTGAGAGACGATATCGCGGGCAACGACGGCGATCCGCCGCTCGGCGCCGACAATAGCCTCAAGCTGGGCCCACTTAGACTTGAGCTTCTCCTTGTGATCGATCTCTTCGCCTTCGGTCAGCTCCTCGAACTCCGGATCGATTCGCGGACGTTCCCGCTCTTCGAGCGCGAGCTTGGCAAGGCGGCTCTCGTAGTAGATCGGGACTGTCGCCTTGTCCTGGACCGCGCGCTGAATGTCGTACACGCTGATGTAGTCGCCGAAGACCGCGCGGGTATTCTTGTCGGTCAATTCGACCGGCGTGCCGGTGAAGCCGATGAATGAGGCATTCGGAAGGGCGTCCCGCATGTGGCGCGCGAAGCCGTCAATGAAGTCGTACTGGCTTCGGTGCGCCTCATCGGCGATGACCACGATGTTTCGGCGGTCCGAAAGAACCGGGTGGCGATCGCCGCGCTCTTCCGGCAGGAATTTTTGAATCGTGGTGAATACGACACCGCCGGCTTGAACCGCCAGCTTTTCGCGAAGGCCGGCTCGGCTTCCGGCCTGGACGGGAGGCTGCCGGAGCAGATCCTGACACCTCGAGAAGGTCCCGAACAACTGGTCGTCCAAGTCGTTCCGGTCCGTCAGAACCACGATCGTCGGGTTCTCCATTGCCGGCTCCCGGATGATCCGGCCGGCGTAGAAAGCCATGGTCAGACTCTTGCCGGACCCCTGGGTGTGCCATATAACGCCGATCCGGCGGTCCCCACGCTCGCCACCATGGCGCTGGCCGGCCTCATAGCGGCCCGCCACATCACTTACCCGATCCCCCTTCGGCTGCGCGGCACGGAGGGTCTCGACCACCGCCGTTCGAACGGCGTGGAACTGGTGGTAGCCGGCCATCTTCTTGGCCAGCTTGCCGCTGCCGTCATCCTCGAACACCAGGAAGTCGCGGATCAGATCGAGGAATCGACGCGGGTCGAACACGCCTTCGATCATGACCTGCAACTCGGGCAGGTGCGGGTCTGCCAACTTCTCGCCGGCGACCGTTCGCCACGGTTTGAACCACTCCCGGCCAGCGGTCAGAGTTCCGATGCGGGCATCGGTCCCGTCCGAGGCGACTAGGAGGGCGTTGTACGAGAACAGCGTCGGTAGCTCGACGCCGTAGGTCTGAAGCTGACGAAAGGCATCCCACACCGTTGCGCCTTCGTCCGCGGCGTTCTTCAACTCAATGACGCCAAGCGGGAGGCCGTTGACGAACAAGACAACGTCGGGCCGGCGGGAGTGTTTGTTCTCGACCACCGCAAACTGGTTCACGGCAAGCCAGTCGTTGCCATCCAGGTTGGCGAAGTCGAGAACCTGTGCCTGCGAGCCGCGTAGCTCACCTTCCGCATTCCGGTACTCTACTGGGACCCCATTCGCGAGAAGCCGGTGAAGCGTTCGGTTGCGCTGCACGAGATCCGCGCCCGCGGGGCGCATCAGTTTACGAAGTGCGTCTTCAAGTGCTTCGGCGGGTAGCGTTGGGTTGAGGCGTTCGAGCGCATCTCGCAGGCGAGCCTCAAGGATTACAGCGCCGAAGTCCCGCCGCTCTGCTTGTGGAGTGTCAGCTGCGATATCGGGACCGTGCGCTGTCTG
>JBFXAS010000022.1:0-33073 GCA_050184075.1 Gemmatimonadales bacterium | reverse complement strand
GCCAGCCAGCGCTCCTCGTCGTCGGTGAGCGGCCGCGCCTCGATCGGCGCCACGCAGGTCCCGACCGTCCGGATCTCGATGCCGGATGCTCCTTCGACCACGAGTCGGCAGAGCTGATCGCCCTGGGTCTCGCCGGTTTGCACCAGCAGCGCCGTCCGATCTCCCGGCAGCACGGCCACCGCGCCGGCCTGTGACAGCTCGAGGAGCTCCCGATCGCCGTGCAGCACCCGGAAGGTGGAGGCGGACGCGATGCCGGGTCGTCCGCCGGTCCGGTAGAACGAGCCGGCTCGGGTCTCGATCACGAAGGGACCGACCCGGTCGACTCGGATCGGCTCGGACGCTGTGAGCACCCGATAGCGCACCCGAAAGCCCTCCGCGAGCGGAGCGCCGCCCGACATCGGGGACGGCAGCCACTCGCTCCAGTCCCGTTCCCGGGTGCCGGGGTGGCCGGGGAGCGGCAGGATGAAGCCTACGAGCTGGCTCGTGTCGACGAGGACCTGGAGCACCCGCCGGCCGCGGGCGGTGAAGATGGGCGCGACCCCCGGCACGACCCAGCGCTCGTCGCGACGCTCGGCCTGGTCGAGGAAGAGCGGCCCCTCGCGGCTCGCGCGCAGCGCCCCGCCCGAGGTCGCGGCGCCAAGTCGGGTGACCGCTGCGACCGGACGGTCGGCGGCCGGCGGCGCCTCGCCGAGGGGCCAGCGGAGCTCGACGGCCAGGACGAGACGCTCGCCGTCGAGGAGCGGGGGCACGTCGGCGAGGAGGCGTGCCGCGCCGCCGACGCTGGCCGCGATGGCCAACACCGCGGCCGACGCGAGCCCGGCGGCGCGCGGGAAGCTCGCTCCGGGCCCGAGACGGGCCACCAGCAGCCCCACCAACGCGCCCGCGACCAGGCCGAGGAACGCGAGCGTCACGACGAAGTAGCCGGACTGGCCCTCGAACGACGAGATCCGATACCAGGACACCGCCCGCGCCGCCAGGTAGCCCGCCGCCAGGAGTCCCAACAGACCGGTCAGCACGGCGACCCCGAACGACGAGAGCCAGGTCACTCGTGGACCTGGCCGGGTCGGCGCGGCGGCGCGCCGGGGTCGGGAGGATGGCGTGGGCTCAGGCGTTGCCGTAGACCGGAATGAGGGCGCCCGAGGTGAGCCGGTTCTCGGCGGACGCCAGCCAGAGGATGGTTCGGCCGATCTCCTCCGGCTTGGGCCAGCGGCCGTGGTCGGCGTTAGGCATCGCTGACCGGTTGGCCGGGGTGTCGATGATCGACGGCAGGACCGCGTTCACCAGGATCCCGTCTCGCCGCACCTCCTCGGCGAGCGCCTGGGTGAGCGTGGCGGTGGCGCCCTTGGAGGCCGCGTACGCGACCTGTCCGCCGCTCGGAGTCTCCGACGCGCGGGAGCCGACGTTGACGATCCGCCCGCCCGCGCCGGTGGCCTGCATCGAGCGAACCGCCTCCCGGGAGCAGAGGAAGGCGGTGACGACGTTGAGGGCGAGCTGGCCGTCGAGGTCGGCGCGGGTGGCCTCGGTGATCGGGCCCGCCTTGAAGCCGCCCGCGAGGTGAACCGAGGCCCAGAGTGCCGGAAGACGGGAGTAGTAGCCCCGCACGGCGGCATCCTCGGTGAGATCGATGCCGGTGGTGATCGAGGTCCGATCCGGCGGAATGCCTTCGGGGACGGAACCCTGAACCGGGAGGTGACAGGTGGCGCCGGCTTCGAGAAAGACTCGGACCACCGCCCGTCCCAGGCCGCCGGCACCACCCGTGATCACGACGTGACGTCCCGCGAGAAGCTCGCTCATAGTCGAATGATAACGCGCGGGTCGAGGGTCGGGTTCCCGCTCGGGCGGGTCAGTGGCCGGTTCGCTCCTGCCGGACCCGGCGAGCGAGCGATTCGGCGGCTCGCCTGGCGTAGCGCTCGCACGCGGTCGGATCGATCAGCGCGTCGGGCTCTCCCCGCTCGCGTCGCTCGACCCGTCCCCACCAATTGGAGGCGCCGGGGTGAGTGGTGACCAGGATGTCGCATCGCAGCTGCCGGAGCCGCGCGTGGCCCCGGTCGAAGTCGGCCAGGGCCGTCGGGTAGCTCTCGCTCGCGGTGAAGAGAAAGCCGTCGGCCGAAATCGGGGTCTGACTGTCGGCGTAGACCAGCCCGAGGCAGCGGGCCGCCTCGCACGATTCCCAGGACCAGGTCGTGCCCCCGGGGGTGTGCCCCGCGGTCAGGTGCGCCGTGACCCGGAGCGGGCCGATCGCGAGTGTCTCGCCGTCCTCGATCACTCTGACCCGCTCCACCCGCGGAATGCCGGGGCCGACGCCGAACTGCGGGTCGCCCAGCTGGCTCACGCCCTGCTCGAGCATCAGGGCGCTCCAGGCGGTGGCCGCGACGGTTGCTCCGGAGCGCCTCACCAGCTCGGCGACCCCGCCCGCGTGGTCGTAATGGGCGTGCGAGTTGACCAGGAGTCGGATATCCGTCACCCGAAAGCCGAGCGCTTCGACGTTGGCGGCGATCAGCGTGGCGGATTCCGGCAGCCCGCCGTCGATCAGGACGTGGCCGTTCGGGCCGGTGATCAGGACCGATCCCAAGCCTCGCGGGCCGACCCAGTAGGCGTTGCCGAAGATCCGGACGGGTTGCTGGGGCGCGTTCCACTCGGCGCAGGAAGGGCAGGGAAACCCGGCACGCGCGAGGGAGTCGATGTCCTGGGCCGCGGTGGCCGTCGCGAGGCCAAGGGTGGCCGCGGCGACCAGCCGGGCCCTCACCGAACCGCCCCGGCGGCGTGGCTGCCGATCACGTCGAGGAAGTCGGCCCCATACTTCGCGGCTTTCGCCGGGCCGATGCCGAAGACGCCCTCCAACGCGGCGAGGGAGCGGGGCCTGGTTTCCGCCAGCTCTCGAAGGGTGCGATCGCTCGCGACGACGTAGGGCGGCACCGCATCGTTCCGCGCCAGCTCGAGGCGGCGGGAGCGGAGCGCCTCGAAGAGCGAGGCGGCGGCCGGGGCGAGCCCGGCAGGCTCCTCCCGGCGGCCGCGCCCGGCCCGGGCGTGCCGTCTCGAGGAGGGCCTCGCCGCCGGCGGCAGGAGGAAACGCACCGGCCCCTCCGCGAAGAGCACGCGCTTTCCGTGAGGCGTGAGCAGCACGACGGGCCGGTCGCCGGTGCTGAAGTCGACCCAGCCGGCGGTGGCGCAGCGTCGAACCAGCGCCTGGATCCACGGCTCGGGCTGCTCTCGCAGCGCGCCGAACGTCTTGGTGGCCGCGAGCCCGGCGCGCTCGAGCCGGGGGTCCGGCAGGCCGGCCAACAGCTTGACGGCCGCCTGCAACCCGAAGCGCCCGTGCACCCGGGCGACGGCGCTCAGCGCCTTTCGGACGGCGACCGCCGTGTCCGCGGTGCCCGCTTCGTCGGGCTCGTCGATCGCGGTGCAGTTGTCGCACCGACCGCACCCGGCGAGCGTTTCGGCCTCGTCGCCGAAGTAGCGGAGGATCGCGTCGTGGCGGCAGGTGCCGCCCTCGGCCCACCGCATCAGCTCCAGGAAGAGCGACCAGCGGTGCTGCAGCCGCGCGGGATCCGGCTCGACGCCGTCGACCGGCATCTCGAGCAGGCGGCGTCGGAGGGGCAAGTCGCCCGGGCTGGTGCAGAGAAGGCCGATGGCCGGCGCTCCGTCGCGGCCGGCTCGTCCGACCTCCTGGTAGTACGCCTCGATCGAGCCGGGCGGGGCGAGGTGGATCACCGCGCGCACGTCGGGCCGGTCGATGCCCATTCCGAAGGCATTGGTGGCGACCACCAGGTCGAGCTCTCCATCGCGAAAGCTGCGCTGGGTGGCGTCGCGAACCGCACCGCCGAGGCCCGCGTGATAGGCGGCCGAGCGCCAGCCGGCCGCTGCGAGTCGGGCCTGCTCCTCTTCGGAGCGACGCCGGGTCGGGGCGTAGACGATGGCGGTGCCCCGCCCACGGGCGGGCCCGCCGAGTGCCTCGGCGAGGGTGGCGTCCACCAGCCGCGTCTGAGCCGCGCTCGAGCGCAGGTCCTCCACCCGAAGGCCGAGGTTGGGTCGGGCGAATCCCCGGATCAGCTGCGGCGTGTCGGCCGGAAAGCCGAGCCTGGTGAGGATCTCGTCGCGCACGATCGGCGTGGCGGTGGCCGTGCAGGCCAGCACCAGCGCGTTCGGCAGCTCGGTCACCAGCTCGCCCAGCTGCAGGTACTCCGGGCGGAAGTCGTGGCCCCACTCCGAGATGCAGTGGGCCTCGTCGATCGCGAGCAAGGGACAGCGGAGCTCCCGGAGCAGCCCGCGAAAGCCCGCGAACGCGAGCCGCTCGGGGGCGACGTAGGCGATCGAGTACTCGGCCCGCGCCAGGCGGCCCATCCGCCCGCGGATCTCATCCGACGACAGGGTGGCCGAGAGGAAGGTGGCGGACACCCCGCGCTCTTCGAGGGCGGCAACCTGGTCCTGCATCAGCGAGACGAGCGGGGAGACCACGAGGGTGGTGCCCTCGAGCAGGGTGGCGGGTAGCTGATAGATCAGGCTCTTGCCGCCGCCGGTGGGCGCGACGACGAGCAGGCGCCGCCGCGCGAAGAGGGTCTCGATCGCCTCCCGCTGCCCCGGGCGGAAGTCGCGGTGGCCGAATCGCTGGAGTGCGCTCTCGAGGGCGGCCGGCGAGGGGATGGCGTCGGGCATCTCTCAAGTTCGGGGGGCGGGCCCGGCGGGCGCAACCGTTTTTCGTGCCGTCCCGAGCCCTTTCGCGCGCCGACCCGAGCGGGCCGTCCCGGCGCTCGGGCTATGTTACCCGGTATCCGACAGAAACCAGGACAATGCCATGGCCGACGCACCACAGAAGCTGACCGGACCAGACCTGAAGGCGGGCGTTTCCCGAAGCGAGCTGGCCGACGGGACCCCGTTCCTGGGACACGCCGACGGCGAACCGGTCTTGCTGGTTCGACGCGGAGCGACGATCCATGCGGTCGGCGCGAGTTGTACCCACTATGGTGGGCCGCTCGCGGACGGACTCGTCGTGGGCGACACGGTCCGCTGTCCGTGGCACCACGCCTGCTTCTCGCTCCGGACCGGGGAGGCGGTCGGCGCGCCCGCGCTCAATCCGCTGGCCCGCTGGGTCGTGGCCGAAGCGGGTGACGTCGTTCGGGTGGTCGGCAAGGAGGAGCCGACCTGGCCGGCCGAGCGTCCGGCCCGCACCCCCCGCAGCAGTCCGACATCGGTCGTGATCGTCGGAGGCGGGGCGGCCGGCGAGGCGGCGGCCGAAGAGCTCCGCAAGCAGGGGTATGCCGGCCGGATCGCGATCGTCGACTCCGATCCGGACGCGCCCTACGACCGCCCCAACCTGTCCAAGGACTATCTGGCGGGCAGCGCCCCGGAGGAGTGGATTCCGCTCCACCCGGCCGACTTCTATCGAGCCCTCGAGATCGAGCTGGTGCGCGATCGCGTCGCGGCGATCGACCGGAGCGGCGGCACGGTGTCGCTCGAGCGAGGCGGGTCGCTCGCCTACGGCGCGCTGCTCCTCGCGCCCGGGGCCGCGCCGATCGAGCTGGCGCTCGGTGACGGGCCGCCCACCGTGCACTATCTCCGCACGCTCGCCGACTCGCGGGCAATCATCGAGGCCGCGGGTCGAGCCCGGCGCGCGGTGGTGCTGGGGGCGAGCTTCATCGGACTCGAGGTGGCCGCCTCGCTCAGGGCCCGAGAGGTCGAGGTGCACGTGGTCGCGCCCGAGCGGCGTCTCTTCGAGCGGGTCCTCGGCGGAGAGCTCGGCGACTTCGTGCGCGGGCTCCACGAGTCGAAGGGCGTCGTGTTCCATCTCGGCCTGACGGCCGAGTCGGTGGCCGGCGGAGCGGTGGTCCTGTCCGACGGGAGCCGGCTCGCGGCCGACCTCGTCGTGGCCGGCGTCGGCGTTCGGCCCAGGGTCGAGCTGGCCGAGGCCGCCGGCCTCAGGGTGGATCGGGGGATCCTGGTGGATCGCTTCCTCCGGGCGGCGCCCGGCGTGTTCGTCGCGGGCGACGCCGCGCGCTATCCCGATCCGCTCGGCGGCGAGCCGATTCGAATCGAGCACTGGGCCGCGGCCCAGCGGCAGGGCCAGGCCGCGGCCCGCAACATCCTCGGCGCGGAGGAGCCCTTCGCCGACGTGCCGTTCTTCTGGAGCGCACACTACGACGCGACCATCGCGTACGTGGGGCACGCCGGCCGCTGGGACCGCGCGGAGCTCGAGGGCGACCCGGCGCGCTACGACTGCACCGTTCGCTACCACGTGGGCGACGCCGTCCGCGCCGTCGCGACCATCTACCGAGATCGGGAGAGTCTCGAGTTCGAGGCGCGGATGGAGGCCGAGGCGCGTCGCGCGCTCGGCCGCTGACTGCCGAGCCGGGGAGCGTGCCTAACGAACTCGCGCCCCGATCGTGCCGGCGAGCGAGAGTCCGGTCGCCCGGCCGCCGGCGTCGATCAGGAAGCGCGCCGGCAGGTCGCTGCCGCGGGTGAAGAAGGTCGAGTCGGAGTCGGCGAGCAGCTCGGTCTTGCCGAAGCCGGCGTCGGGGGCCTCGAAGTAGAGCCTGCCGTCCTCGAGCGTGACGTGTCCGATCGCCGGCTGACCCCGCCGGAACGGGAAGGCGTAGTTTCCGGCCAAGCGGGCGAGCCTCGCGGCGTCGATCGGCACCACCGCTTTCTCGATCGGACGATGCGAGGGCCAGTCGTACTCCACCGCGACCGCCGCGAGGATCTCGGCGGCGAGGCCGTCCCCGTTGTCTCCATTGGTCATCACCACCGCGCCCTGGCCGCGCTCGGCGAAGGCCACGAAGCTGGCCCGGAAGCCCAGGTCGGCGCCGTCGTGCGCGAATTCGAGCTCGGGTCCCGATCCGTCGAGGTGGTAGCCGATTCCGAACCCCGCGCGTCCGGGCGGCCCTTGCGGCGTGAACATCTCCGCCAGTGTGGCCGGACCCATCAACGAGCCACCCGTTCCCGTGCGGATCCGCTGCAGCTCGATCGCGAGCTTCGCCAGGTCGGTGGCGGTGGTCCACAGCCCCGCCGCGCTCATCTCGGGATAGGTGTTGTACCTGCCGGTCACCATCGCGCCGTCCGGCCGATGGCCGCTCGCCGCGTTCGCCCGCAACGCTTCGGGGAGCGGCTGGCGATAGCTGCTCCGCGACATGCCGACCGGGCCGAAGACCAGGTCGTCCATCAGCTCGGGGAGCCCGCGTCCGGTGACGTCGGTGACCAGGAGCATCGCCACGGTCGTGCCACCACCCGAATAGCGCTCGATCGCCCCGGGGAAGGTGTCCACCCGCACGGGCGCCGTGTTGGCGGGCGCTGCGCCGTCGAGGATCTGAACCACCGTGGGAACGGGTTGACCCGGGGGATAGCCGGGAAAGCCGTGCACGGTGAGTCCGGCGCGATGACTCAGCAGGCGGCGGAGGGTGACCTTCTCGCTTCGGGCGAAGCGATTCTCGGGCACCCGCCACGAGCTGAGCCGCTCGTTGACGTCCTGGTCGAGCTCGAGCACGCCGTCCTCGACCAGTCGCATCGCGAGCACCGCGAAGGTCGGCTTGCTGATCGAGCCCGCCTGGAACACGGTCTCGTTGTCGACGGAGTCCGGCGAGCCAGCCTCGCGGAGCCCCACGGCGCGAGCCCAGGCGATCCGCCCGCTGTCGATCACCGCGATGCTGAGTCCGGGAACGTGATGGTGCGCCATCCGCTCGGCGAGGGTCCAGCGCACCGGCGGCTCTCCGCGGATCTCGAGGGCCGGCCGCAGGCCACCCAGGACCCGATCGACGCGCGCCCCGGCCGACTCCCCGAGATGGGGGTCGACCGGGGCGCAGCCGAGCAGCGTGGCCAGCGCGAAACCGGCCGCCGCTCGCATTCGCCTAGTGCTTGCTGGCCTTGAGCCCGGTGACGGTCAGCTCGAGGTTGTGGCTCACCCGGATACCGTAAATGCCATCGGTCGAGGCGAGCTTGTCGGCACCGACCACTTCACTCGTCTCGAACGTCTTGAGGGTGGTGCCGTTCACGACGCAGGACGGCTTGCCGCCCATCACCATCCAGCCGATCTCGTTGGTGGATTCGCCGCTGCCACCGGCCTTGTTGAGCGCCGGACTGGCGGCCCGATCGACCAGCGTGCTGACGTTCGACCCGTGGAAGGTCTTCACCGAGTAGGTGCCGTTGCCGTACACGATGCAATACATCAGCATCTCGGTGTCGGACTCGAGATCCTTGCCGCCGATGAAGATGCCGTACGAGTGCGGATGCGAGGCCGCCATCTTGTGCTCTTTGAAGGTGGCCTTCACCTCGTAGTTGCCCGAGATCGTGTTCGCCGGGTTCCAGTAGAACGCCGCCGGCCCGACCGACAACCGGTAGCCACCGTCGGCCTCGACGAACTTGGAATCGGCCACGCTCTTGCCCTGCGATGCCGGGCGGCGATCCACCCGCCCCTTCCATCCGCTCACCTTGATCCCGCCGTCGCTCACGCTCCGGTCGGCGTCCTGGGCATGCACCGCGGTCGCAGCAACCGAGGCGGCCAGGATCAACGTCATCACGCGCACGATTCCTCCTGGATGAAGCGCATCATAGGAAAGTGGCACAATGGGCGGGGAACACAAGCTGGACCGTGTTTGAGTCACCCGGCCCGACTCAATGGCCGCCCAGCCACCCGATCCGATACATCATCAACAGCCCGAAGGCGACGCTCATCACGCCGGTGGCCAGGCGGAGCCGGTGGCTCCAGACCGGTCGATGGCCGCTGATCGCGAACGGCACGCCGATCAGCATGGTGACGAGCATCATCCCGACGATGGTGCCGACGCCGAAGATCGCCAGATAGAGCGCCGCCCACCGCGGCTCGGTAATCACGCCAAGCACCAGCAGCGCCACCGCGGCCGACCCGGCCAGCCCGTGTACGACTCCGACCACCAACGGACGGACCAGCCGGTAGAGCCCCACGCCGCCGAGCCGTCGATCGAGCCGCGCGAGCGGCGTGTCGTCGGCACGATGGGGATGGGTCTCGGGCTCGTGGGTGTGGGGATGGCTGTGCACGTAGTCACCGTGGGCGTGCGGGTGCACGTGCGCCGGGCCGGCCAACCGCTCCGCGAGGCGACGGTCGCGCGCCGCGCGCCAGAGGCCCGCCAGGCTCCAGCCGCCGAGCAGCACCAGCATCACGCCGACCGAGAACTCGAGGGAGAGGCCCACCCTGGGTGGAATCACCCACCCGAGGAGGACGATGCCCCCGCCCACCACCAGCACGGTGAGCGAGTGACCGAGCCCCCAGACCGCGCCGATCAGGGCCGCGCCCGCCAGCCGCCGCTGATGGCTCACGATCGTCGAGACGGCGATCACGTGGTCCGCGTCGGTCGCGTGGCGGAGCCCGAGGAAGAAGCCGAGCGCGAGCACCGGGAGCAGGTCGTTCATGACCGTAATTTACCTCGGGTCGGTCGGGCGAGGGGGTATGATCACGTGGCGGGCTCGACCCCTCCGCGCGAGCGGTCCAGGTCGACGGCCAGCGTCCGGGCCGTCTCGATCAGCCGCGCCGGCGCGCCGCGCTGCTCCAGCAGCGCGATGGCGTTGCGGGTCCGCGCCGGTCCGGGCTTGAGGAGGTAGTCGAAGCTGATCCCCTCGGCGTCGACCGATTCCTCGAAGTGCACCGGGCGATAGCCGTGGTCGGCCAGGAGATCCACCAGCTCGCCGTCGTGGGTCGCGACCAGGACCACGTGGGGCGAAGCCCCCGCCGCTCGATCGAGGAGCTCGCGGAGCACCGCCGCGCCCGCTGCGATCCGCTCCACCGCGTTGGTTCCGCGGAAGAGCTCGTCGAAGAGCATCAACGTGGGCGTCGGCTCGGCGCTCCGCGTCACCATCTCGATCACGGCCTCCACCTCGGCCAGGTAGTAGCTCTTGCCGGCCAGCAGATCGTCGGAGCGGCCGATCGCGCTCCGGACCCGGAGCACCGGGGCCGAGTATCTGTCGGCCAGACAGGTCTCCATGGTCTGGGCCATCACTACGGTGACACCGACCGTTCGGAGGTAGGTGGACTTGCCCGACATGTTGGACCCGGTGACGACCATGCCGCGTTCCGCGCCGACGGTCAGGTCGTTGGGCACCGGGTTGTCGAGGAGCGGATGACGGAGCGCGCGGAGCTCGAGTGGCACGGGCCCGCTGCGGTCGCGGTCCAGGCGCGGCCGCACCCACCGCACCGAGCTCCGATAGGAGGCGATGGCCAGGGCCGTGTCCACCCGACCCACGGCGCCCAGCAGGCGCAGGATCACGTCGGCCTTCCGCTCGAGCTGACGGCTCGCGAAGAAGAGCACGTTGCCGTCGAGCAGCAGGACGAGGTTCAGGTACTCCTGAAACATCGCCAGGAGCTCGCCGCCGGCGCCCGTCCGATCGCCGCCGGCCCATCGGGCGAGCTTGCGGATGCCCTCGACCTGGATGACGTCCGCCGCGTCGACGCCGGTGGCGACCCGCTCGCTGCCATGCTGCACCCTGGCGAGCCGCTTGGCCACGGCGAGGAAGCCGGCCAACTGGCGAACCGTCGGCAGCAGCCAGTTGAGCTTCCAGCCGAGCGAGGTTCGGAGCAGGAGCCCGACGACCACGAACCCGATCAGCGCCAGCGTCGCGGGCGGGAAGAACGGGATCGCGACCATCGAGCCGACGATCCCGGCAGTCAAGAACGGCAGCACGGCCATCCGGGGGTCCGTCGGGATCGCGCCGGGCATGGTGAGCTGCCAGAGCCCGTAAGTGGCGGTGTCCTCGAGTCGGACCAGGAGCAGCTGGAGCCGCTCGCGGAGCGCCGCGTCCCCGGTCACCCGGTCGGCGAGGTGGCCCACCAGCGCGCTGTCCGGAGGCGGCTCGGCGTGACGAAGCCGGTCGTAGAGCACCTGGCGGCCGATGCCGCTCAGAGTGTGGTCGACCGCGGCGAACAGCTCCTCGAAGTGGAGGTCGGCCGCGGTGCGCTCGTCGATCGAAGCGTCGGGAGCGCGCTGCTGCGCCAGCCATCGGTGGTAGCCGCCGATCACCTCGGGGTAGCGGGCCACCGGCGCCGGTCGTCCCCAACGAGCCCTGAGCCGGGCGAGCAGGCGGTTTCGCTGACCCCGCTCCCACACCAGCGCGGCCGCGATCAGCGCGAGCAGGGCCAGCAGTCCGACCGCGGCCGGCGGCAGTCCGTTGACGAAGGCGAGCATCGGCCGGCTGGGGCCGCCTAACGCCGATCGCCGGTTGCGGTCGTAGTCGAACCGTCGCCCCGCTCGAAGGTCACCCGTCCTCCGACCACGGTGAGGACCGCGCGGGTGTCCTTGACCCGCTCGGCCGGGATCTCGAAGAGGTCCTGGTCGAGCACCACGAAGTCGGCGAGCATTCTCGTCGCCAGCCTGCCCTTGTCGCGCTCGGCGCCCTCCGCCCAGGCATTGTTGACGGCGTAGGCCCGGAGCGCCGTCTCCAGGTCGAGCCGCTCCTCCGGGAACCAGCCGCCTTCCGGCTCGCCGTCGAGGGTCCGCCGGGTGAGCGCGGCGTAGAGGATCTTCATCGGGTCCGCCGTGTACCAGGACGCGTTGGTGCCGGGCCAGTCCGATCCGAACGTGAGCAACACGCCGGCGTCGTGCAGCGTCTTGAAGGCGTAGGCCCAGCGGGACCGCTCGCCGATCCGCTCCTCCATCCAGCGCATGTCGTCGATCGCGTGGTAGGGCTGCACCTCGGCGATCACTCCCAGGGCGGCGTAACGGCTGGCGACTTCGGGGCCACGGAGCACCTGCGAGTGGATGATCCGGAAGCGTCGCTCCCTCGGGGGGTTGGTCGCCACCACCTTCTCGAAGAGGGAGAGCAGGGTGTCGATCGCCTGGTCGCCGATGGCGTGGACCTGGGGCCACAGACCGACCCGATCGGCGCCGAGCAGGTTGCGCTCCATGTTGCCGGCGGGCTCCATCCCGGAGCCCGGCCCGGCGCTGGCGCCGGTGTTGGTCGAGTCGCGCCACTCGCCCCGCTTGCCGGAGTGGAGCTGCGGCTCGTAGAACCGCGCGGTCGAGTTGCCCTGGATGCCGTCGACGAAGCCCTTGAGGCCACCGATCCGGAGCCAGGCGTCGCCGAAGCCGGCGGGAACGCCGACGGCGGCGAGCTCGTCCCATTGGTCGAGCGTCGGGCGGGCGTACACCCGGACGGTGAGCTCCCCGCGGCGATGGAGCTCGTGGAAGACCGGCAGCTGCTCCGGCGGGGTGACGTCGTCGATGCCCGTCACGCCGAGCTCCGCCAGATGGGCGAGCGCCGCGCGCGCCTCGCGGAGCCGTTGATCGAAGCTCTTGGCCGGCACGACGGCGCGGAGCCTGGCCAGCGCGTCGCCCTCGACCCGTCCCGTGGGGGCCCCGCCTTCGCACTCCAGGCCGGCCACCGGCCGCCCGCAATCGAGCCCCGCGGCCGCGAGCGCCACCCCGTTGGCGAGATGGGCCGAGCGATCCCAGCGTTGGATCAACAGTCCGGTGGTGGGGGTGATCGAGTCGAGCAGGGAGCGATCGGGGTCGAAGCGCCGTCGGGTCGTGTCGGTCGAGCCGCCGGTGCTGCCGGCGGCCCAGTCCTCGTACGCGCCCCAGTCTCCCCCGGTGACCCACGCGCCGGCCGGCAGCCGGCCCATCGCCGCGCGGATTCGCGCGACCAGCGAATCGGCCGTGGCGACGTCGAGCAGGTTGAGCCCGAGCAGCAACCCGCCGGCCTGACCGAAGTGGGTGTGGTTGTCGATGAAACCCGGCGTGACGAGACGGCCCCCCGCGTCGATCACCCGGGTGTTGGCGGTGCGGTGGCGGCGCGCCTCGGCGGTGGAGCCGACCGCCAGCAGCCGCTCGCCCCGAGCGGCCAGCGCCTCCGCCCACGGCGAAGTCGAGTCGGCCGTCCAGATGCGCGCGTTCTCGACGATCAGGTCCGCCTCGACCCCCGGCGAGCGGCAGGCGCCCGCCAGGGCGAGCGCGAGCGGGGCGACACGGAGCGGGCGCGAGTCGAGGAGGCATTTCAAGGCCACACCCTCCGGAGGGCGGAATCGGGGTCGCGGATTGGCTCTCGTTCCGCTCAACCTTATCCGCCAGCCGGAGGCTGGGCCAGAGCCGGAGCAAAGGCCCAGCCGCGTGGGTCAGTGCGCGAAGCGCTGCAGGTACTGGAGATCGTCCTCGTCGCGGCGAACCACATAGACCGTGCCGTTCCCGAACCCGACCACGCTGCTCCGCGGCGCGAGCCGGACCTGGCGAACCAGCTTGCCGGCGCCGTCGAAGACGTCGTAAAGCGGCTTGTCGTCGCCGGCCGGACGGTTGCGGGCGACCCAGACCTCGCCGTTCGGAGCGACCTGCGCGCCGCTGAAGGCGGGCTTGGTCTCCTCGAACTCCGGCGCCGGCAGTCCGTTCGCAGGCACCGGCCCGCCACTGCTGCGATTCGCTCCGCCTCCGGCCGAGAAGCTGACCGCGATCGGCGCCGAGCTTCGCTGCGCCTCCGTGTAGGCCTTCTTGTCCGCGTCGGTTACCCGGATCGGCGTGTACGGGATGGTCTGACCCGATCTGGCGCGAGCGCCGTCGTACCAGATCACGCGGTAGGGCTCCGGCGTCACCCGGGCCACCCGTCCGCTTGCATCGACCCCCCACGCCTCCTGTGGGGTGTAGACCTTCGATCCGCCAATCCGAACCATCACCTGGCGCCCGCCACCGCTCGGCGTGGACGACACGTTGCTCTTCGGTGGACGAATCCAGGCGACCGTGTCGAGGCTTTCCTGGCCGGGAACCCAGCGCTGGATCGCGAGCGAGTCCGGGCTTTCGGCGGTGTTGATCGAGCCGCCCGCGCCAATCTGGAAGGGCGATGCCTGGAAATAGAGCCGACCCTTCGCGTCAACGCCGGTGTTGCGGCCGACCATAATCATTCGGCTCCCGCCCGTGTTGAACATCGGCACGGTCTCCGCGGGCTTGCCGTCGGGGGTCACCTCGAGGAATCGCCGGCCCATCATGTCGACCACCCAGGTCTTGTTGCCCGGCATGGCGAGCAGGTCCACCGGGAGCGCGTACTCGCCGGGGCCCTGGCCCTCCCGGCCGACCTTGACCGCGTCGCCGGTGGCCAGGTCGACCATCTGGACGATCTTGTCGCGGATGTCGGCGACCAGCACCTTGCCGCCGGGGAGCTCCCGGACACCGGACACCTGGGTGAACGGCTCGGGAAACTCGGCCTGGGGCTTGGACAGCGTGACCGTCGTCTGGGCGACCGCCGGGGCGCCGAGCCCGAGGAGGCCGGCGACGGCGGCGAAGGTGGCGCGAGCGAGCTTCATCGAAGCACCTCTCTGGAAGACTGGGCGTTGCCTGATTTCCGCTTCGAGTGATGCCTCAACGGCCCGGATCGTCGCCGGGTGGGTCCGGCGATCGGCTCAGCGGGGTCCGCGGAGGAGCACCAGCCCGGCGCTGGCCCCGAAGGTGAACGGTGTGCCCCTGTTGATCCAGAGCTTGGGGGCCAGATCGAGCCGCAGGCCCAGACGCCCGTGGAGCCGGGTGACCAGGGCGAGGCCCGCCGCGACCGCCGCCGCCGCTCCCGCGCCGCCATCGTTGTCCCCACCGATCACTCCCGCGAGGCCCGCATGGGCCACCAGCACCGACCTGTCGCCGGCCGGAATCCCGTAGCCGAGGCCCAACTCGAGCGCGGCGCCGGTCAGGTCGTAGCGGCCGGTCGGCACCAGGTAGGTCGTGGCGGCCTGGATCCCGAGCCGGCCCGGCCGGACGGTGCCGAGCTGGAGCGAGGGCCCGCCAAGGGTCTGGTTGTCGGTCCCGAAGCCTGCCGCCAGGAGATTCCCGGCGCCCCCGAGGTACCAGCCGTCGGGACGGGATTGGGCGGCGCTCCGGGCCGACAGGGCGGTGGCGAGAAGCAGCGTCGCGCCGAGCACTCGGACCATTCCGGCTCTCCAGGTGGACGTTGGATCGGCTCGCAAGCTGGCCCCGCCGAGTGACCCGGCTGTGACTCCGCCAGGCCGGCCCTTGCCATCGGGCGGGACCTCCCTGGACCTTACCCTCGCGGGGCGACGCATGGGATTCCTTCTGGGAGGCCGCCGGTGAGCGAAGCGCTGATTGCCCGATCCGAAGACCGGCTCTGCGAGGCGATGCGGACCTCCGATCTCGCAACCCTCGACGAGCTGCTTGCCGACGGGCTGGTCTTCACCAGTCACTGGGGGGCGCTGTTCGGCAAGCAGGAAGACCTCGCGGCGCATCGCGACGGGGTGATCAAGATCGACCGGCTTGCGGCCTCCGATCGACAGATTCGGATGATGGCCGGCGTGGCGATCGTGACCCTCCGTCTCGAGATCGCCGGGTCCATCGGGGGCGCGCCGTCGGCGGGCGCGTTCCGCTTCACGCGAGTCTGGGCTCCGAGCGCCGATGGCGCATGGCAGGTGATCGCGGGGCAGGCGACCCAGCTGCCCGAGCCGCCGGGAGGCTGACGTCGGGATTATGCCTGAGACCCCGCCCCGGATCGAGGGGCTCCTCGAGTCCAGTCTCTACGTCGAGCAACTCGACCGCTCCCGCCGCTTCTATCAGGAGCTCTTCGGCTTCCCGACCCTCCTCGCGGACGACCGGATGGTCGCCCTCGAGGTACCGGGGCGTCAGGTGCTGCTGCTCTTCCGCGTGGGCAAGAGCACGACCATCGACCTGCCGGACGGCTCCCTGCCCGGGCACGATGGCCAGGGCCGGCTCCATTTCGCGTCCGCCATCGAGCGGGCGTCAGTCGACGGGTGGCGGCGTCGCCTCGCGGAGGCGGGTGTCGCGATCGAGCTGGAGAAGCAGTGGCCGAGGGGCGGTGTGAGCCTCTACTTTCGAGACCCGGACGGTCACCTCGGTGAGCTCTGCACCCCTGGCCTCTGGTGGCCGATCTGAGTCCGCACCGACACAGCCACATCCATTCCGACGGGGATCACATGATGCGTCGCGCGTTGGCATTGGCCTTGGGCGGGCTCCTGGCTTGGTCCGGCGCGGCGAGGGCCGCCGCGGCGCCGGCAGCCGGTCAGTGCGGCGCGCTTCGGGGCCTCAGCCTGCCGGATGTGCGGGTCGACGAAGCCGTCCAGGTCGCAGCCGCGGACGGCGGGCTGGCGGCGCACTGCCGGGTTTCGGGCGTGATCGGGCGGGAAATCCGCTTCACGGTGTGGCTGCCGGATCAGTGGAACGAGCGGTTCGTGATGGGCGGCGGAGGTGGCTTCGTCGGCAGCGTCCAGAACCAGGCGATCGGCTCCCTGAACCAGGGCTACGCGACGGCGGGCACCGACACCGGACACCAGGGCGCCGGGATCCTCGCCGGCTGGGCCTATCTCGACCTCGAGCGCCAGCTCAACTACGGCCACCTGGCCGTGCACCGGACCGCCACGGTTGCGAAAGCCATCATGGCGGCGCACTACGGAGTGCCGCCCAAGTTCTCGTACTTCAACGGCTGCTCCAACGGTGGTCGGCAGGCGCTGATGGAGGCCGAGCGCTATCCCGACGATTTCGACGGCATCGTCTCGGGGGCCCCGGCCTACGACTTCACCAGGATCGCCGCGTCCTTTATCCGCAACATCACGGCGGCCTTTCCGGACGGTGGCGCCCGTCCCGTGCTCACCCAGGCGAGCCTCGAGCTCCTCGAGCGAGGTGTGCTCGACGCCTGCGATCGTCTCGACGGCGTGGCCGACGGCATCCTGAACGACCCGCTGGCCTGTCGGTTCGAGCTGGGCCGGATTGCGACCTGCCCGAGCGGGCCCGCGTCAGACTGCCTGACGGCGGAACAGGCGGCCGTGATTCGGACGATCTACGCCCCGACCGTCGTCGGCGGCCGGACCATCTACCCCGGGCAGCCGTTCGGGGGCGAGGGCGAGGGTCCGGGCTGGGGCGCCTGGATCGTCGGTCCGGGCCCGCTCCGGATGCCGGGCACGCCGCCGGTGCCCAGTCTGCAGTGGAGCTTCGGCACGGAGTTCTTCAAGTACCTGGTGTTCGCCGACAGTGCGTGGGACTATCGGCGCTACGACCTCGGCAATGTCGAGCGCGACACCCGCGTCGCCGCGAGCTTCCTCAACGCGGATGCCGCCGACTTGAGCGGCCTCAAGGCGAGCGATGGCAGACTGCTGCTCTGGCACGGTTGGTCCGACCCCGCGCTCAACGCGCGCTCGACCATCGACTACCACCGGCGGCTCCTCGACGCCGACCCCGACGCGGGAAGCTACGCCCGTCTCTTCCTCCTGCCCGGCGTGCTCCACTGCGCCGGAGGTCCCGGTCCCGAGGAGGTGGACTGGGTCGCGGCGATTCGTGCCTGGGTCGAAGACGCCAAGGCGCCGACCTCCCTGGTCGCGAGCAAGCGATCGAAGGGCGAGACGGTCGCCACCCGGCCGGTCTGCGCCCACCCGGCGAAGGCGGTGTACGACGGCCGGGGGGATCCCAAGTCCGCGGCGAGCTATGCCTGCACCCAGTGAGCTGCGCCGTGGCCTGCACCGGTTCGCGCTCGTCGCCGCGATGGTCGGTCTCGCCGATCGAGCCGTGGCCCAATCCTGGTGGGACGACCCGAGCAGATTCGGAAGTACTACGAGCTCGACCTGCGCGGCGTCGGCCCCCGAGACCGGGTTCCATTCGACGCGATGACCTGGTACCGCCTGGTGCCGATCGATTCCACCGGCTCGCCTCGAGCGCGCTGAGCGCACTCCGAGCGCGCCCGAGCGGAGCGTGCGCATGACGAGACTGGCTGGCAAACACGCGCTGGTGACGGGTGGGAGCAACGGGATCGGGGCGGCGATCGTGGGAGCCTACGCGCGCGAGGGGGCGAGCGTGGCCTTCAGCTATCGCTCGGACGACCAGGCCGCCGAGTCCGTGGCCCGCTCGGCGGTGGAGGCGGGAGGCCGGGTCGTGGCCCTGCGGCACGACGGGGGCGCCTCCGACGCGGCCGCCACCCTGCTCGAGTGGGCCCTGGCCGCGCTTGGCCGGGTCGACGTGCTGGTCAACAACGCCGCCGCCTTCGCCCGCACCCCGTACCTCGAGGTGACGCCCGAAGAGTACGACCGGGTGCTCGCGGTCAACCTCCGGTTCCCCTTCTTTCTCACCCAGGCCGTCGCCCGTCAGATGCGGGAAGGCGGGGTTCGGGGCTCGATCATCAACGTGAGCTCGGTGAGCGCCTTTCGAGCGGTGAGTCGAATGTCGGTCTACCAATCCTCGAAGGCGGGCCTCAGCATGCTCACCAGGAGCGCCGCCTACGAGTTGGCGCCCTTCGGGATTCGGGTCAACACGATCTCACCCGGGCTCACCGCCACCAAGGGCAATCGCCCCCAGTGGCGGGACAACCCCTCGGTCTGGAAGGCACGGGCCGAGGGCATTCCGCTGGGCCGGCCTGGCGTGCCCGACGACCACGCGGGCGCCGCGGTGTTTCTGGCCTCCGACGAGTCGGCCTGGATTACCGGTGCCGACCTGGTGGTCGACGGCGGCCACTCGGTGATCTGATTCAACGAATCGCGATTCGCGTCTCGCTGGCGTCCGCGTCCCAGACCAGGCGGTGTGGCGCGGCGACGTCGTAGCGCGGCCATTCAGCCGGCAGCCCCGGGCCGTTCGGATCGCCCGAGCGGACGAAGCGTGCGAGAGCGGACTGCATCGCGGCA
This sequence comes from Gemmatimonadales bacterium, assembly GCA_050184075.1. Taxonomy (GTDB): domain Bacteria; phylum Gemmatimonadota; class Gemmatimonadetes; order Gemmatimonadales; family GWC2-71-9; genus SHZU01. The sequence goes on along the minus strand of JBFXAS010000022.1, from coordinate 14,520 downwards.
GAGAGCGCCTCCCGCCCGGGGCGCTCGGCGGCGACGAAGGTCGGGTGGAAGTAGTGGCGGCCGAAGTTGCCCAACAGGAACGGCAGCTCCATGGCGTGGCTCGCCCCGATCACGGTCCGCCACGGCTCGCGGGAGGTCGACCAGTCGAAGCGCATCGCGTAGGTCGGGGCGGAGCGGCCCGCGAAGAGGTCGAGGGAGCGCTCGACCAGATCGGTGACGACCCGGGTCATGCCCGCCGCCAGGCTCTCGAACGCGCCCTCCTCGAGCAGCGCCGGCGTGAGTAGATCCTCGAGCGAGACGGAATCCGCCCGCATCATCAGCCGAAACCGCTCGGCCTCGCTCCTGAAGGCCTGCGGCACGAAGAAAGTCCCTTCGTCCCTGGTCACCCCGACGATCAGCGGACCGCCGTGCGCTCCACCGCTGGCGACCACCGCCACGGGATCGCGGGGCAGCACGAAGCCGTCGGCCGTCGCCAGCCCACCGCCTTCGATGCCCGCCGCCGCCCGCACCAGCTGCTCGGCCGACGCGGCTCGCAGCGCGCCCGCGGCCGAGTCGCTGGTCGCGCCGTCGGCCAGCGCGGCCCTCGCCACCCGCTCCGCATAGCGCTGCTGCGCCTCGATCGGACTGCTCAGCAGCGCGCCGCTCAGCGCGACCACGCGCTCGAACAGCCCCTCGGCAAGCGGCGAGGTCATCAGCCCGAGCGCGTTGACCGCGCCGGCGGACTGGCCGATCAGGGTCACGTTGTCCGGGTCGCCGCCGAAGCCGGCGGCGTTCCGCGCCACCCACCGGAGGCCCTCGATCAGATCGAGGAGACCGAAGTTGCCCGACGCGGTGGCCGAGTCCGCTCCGGCCGAGAGGGCCGGGTGGTGGAAGAAGCCGAAGAGGCCGAGTCGATAGTTGAGCGACACGACGACCGCGTCGAGGGCGGCCGCGAGCCGGGCGCCATGGTAGAGCGGGTCTCCCGAATAGCCGACCACGTTTGCCCCGCCGTGCACGAAGACCACGACCGGCAATTCCTCGGCCCCGCTCGCGGGGCGCCAGAGATTGAGCGTGATGCAGTCCTCGTCGCCCACCACCGTGCCGAACGTCGCCTCGACCCCCGGCCCATACGAGCGGCCATCCGGGCCGGGCCCCTGGACGCCGGCGATCTGCGGACAGGCCGGGCCGAACTCCCGCGATGTCCTGAGCGCCGTCCATGCCTCGGGCGGCTCGGGTGGCCGCCAGCGGCGCGCACCGATCGGCGGCGCGGCGTAGGGGATTCCCAGCCATTGGTAGGTGGAGGCGTCGCCGACCACGCCGCCGACCGGGCCGGAGGTGGTCGTCCGAAGGAGGGGATCCGGGGTCGCGGTCATGCAGGCTCCGAGCAGCATGGCGAGCGCGGTGATGGCGGGAGGCAGGAACTCACGCCGCATCGTGGTCCGCTCTGAGGGCGAAGAGGTACTCCCCAAGATCCGGTACCGGCGTCGCGGGTCGTCCCGGCGCGAGCGCGCGGAGCGCGGCGGGCACCCGTACCACCTCCGTGTGCGCGAAGCCGGCTCGCACCGCGAATTCGGGCAGCGCCTCGGGCGCGATCCCGAACTGGAAGGGCTCGCCCAAACGCCGCAGGTGGCGATTGAGCCACGACGGCGCGCCGGTTACCCGGAGCGAGCCGTCGGGCTCCGGCGCGAGCGCCGTGCCGAGCAAGCGGCCGCCGCCTTCGAGCAGCTCCGCCGCCGACCGGAAGAGCGTGGTGGCCTCGGCCTCGGTGAGGTACATCGTGAGCCCCTCCGCGATGAACACGGTCGGCCGCGTGCGCGAGTAGCCCGACGCCCGCTCCATCAGGTCGGGGAGCTGCTCCGCGCCGAGATCGGCGGCCACGAAGCCGAGTGTCGGGCCAGGAGCACCACAACGGCCGAGACCGGCGAGCTTGACCCGCTGGGTCGCCGCCCGATCGACCTCCCACCAGGCGACGTCGGCGCGCTCCCGATGGAGCCGGTACGCGAGCGAGTCGAAGCCGGCGCCAATCACCACGACCTGTGTGGCGCCGCCGGCGAGCGCCCGCCGAACCTCGCGCTCGATCCAGGCTTTGCGCGTGGCCAGGTGGAGCACCCCGCCGGGCAAGCGCCGCTCGGCCTGCTCGCGGAGCCGGCGGAGCCAGAACGGGTGCTCCATGCTCCGATATCCCACACCGAGCAGGCCCGGCATTTCCCGAAGACAGGCGCGAATCGGCGCGACCGCGTCGGGCGGCACTAGCCATGCGAGCGAGGGATCGTGCGCCGCGAGCACCATCGCCACGGCGACCGACTGAGCCGTTCGGCTCGGCCGAGCCGCCGCGGAGCGAGACACGGAGCTACTTCGGCAACACGGGGAGCAGCAGGTGCGACGGGTAGCGACCGCCGTGATGCACCGTGTTGGTCGCCTTGAGCCAGCTGGTCTCGTCGTAGTTGTGACCGCCGGTATTGAGATTGCGGTCGTAGCCGGGGAAGTCGCTGCTCGAAACCCACAGACGGATCCGGTGGCCGGGCGCGAAGTGATACGCGGTCGCCTTGAGGCTCACCTCCACCCGATAGACGCCGTCCTTCTCCATCCAGACCGTGCGGTCGAAGCCCTCGCGATAGCGGGCCCGCTTGATCCCGTTGAGCACGTTCCAGCTCCGCCCGTCCGGGTCGACGTCGATCAGCTTGGCCGTGAAGTCGGTGTCCTTGGCGCTCGAGGACACGTAGAGGACCGCCTTCACCGTCCCCGCGATGGTGACGCCCCGATCGAGCACCGGGGTGGTGTAGACCAGGAGGTCGGAGCGGGATTCGAGATCGGTCTGCTCGAAGATGCCGGGCTGGTCCTTCGGATTGCCCGTGCAGCAGATGGTCCCGCCGCGCGAGGGGAAGGGGTCGGCGGGATCGTAGACGAAGGTGTCGCCCTGGGTCGCGATCGTCTTGGCCGTGCCGAGCGTGCCGTCGCCGTCGACGGTCTGGGCCCCGCGCGGGCCGGCGGAGAGATAGAATGGGGTCGGCTCCATCTCGGGCACCGGCCACTGGTCGGCCGTCCGCCACTCGTTCTTGCCGATCACGTAGTAGTGGACCTTGGGCAGCGCGGTGATCCGGTTGTCCCGACCCCGGAGCCAGTGGTCGAACCAGGCGAGGTAGATGCTCCAGTACGGGAACCGGGCGTCGCCCACGTCGCGGTTGCCGACCATGGTGTGGCCGGTCGCGGCCTCCGAGGCGCAATGCGTCGTGGGCGACATGATCACGTACTGATGGTCCCGCCCGCGCTCGCTCACCGCGTTCTTCTGCATCAGGTTCCAGACGTAGAGTGTCTGCTCCGGCGTCACGTCGAACCAGGAGTTGACGTGGATCGCGGGCGTGTCGAACCGGTCGGCGTCGGTCAGGTAGGGCACTTCCGCCCAGTAGGGATCGGCCGGCGGATGGCTCACGAAGTCTTCGTAGTCGGAGCGGGGATACCCGGCGCGGCGGGCCAGGGTGTTGAGCGGCAGCGTCTCGAGCATCTCGGCGAAGTCGAACGGATACTGCCGCGAGCCGATTCGGTAATCGGGCGCCTCGCGGTCCTTCATCCCGGCGACGCCGAACCATCCGAAGATGGTGCTCAGCGTTAGGGCCCCGCCCTCGTAGGTGCCGAAGTTCGTGTAGTAGCCGCCCGCCGACCCGACGGCGCCGCTCGCCGATTGCGGGATCATCGCGATCAGCGCGGGATGGCGCCGCTTCGAGACCAGGTACTGGACCTCGCCGAGGTACGAGCATCCGTAGGTGCCGACCTTGCCGGTCGACCAGGGCTGCTGCACGATCCAATCGATCGTGTCGTAGCCGTCGACGTCGTCAGTCTGCTGGACCCGATACTCCCCCTCCGAGGCGAACTGACCCCGCACGTCCTGGGTCACTACCGCGTACCCTTGACCCGCGAAGAACTCGGCCGGCCGGGTGGCGCCGACGTAGGTCTCCTTGTTGTACGGCGTCCGCATCAGGATCACCGGCAGCCGCTCGCCGGCACCCCGGGGCAGATAGAGGTTGGTCGCCAGCTTGATCCCGTCGCGCATCGGGACCATCACGTTCCTGGTCACCGCGAATTCGTGAATCGGCTTGGGCAGGTCGAGCGGGAGGTTGGGGCGCTGGCCGAGCGCCACCGAGGCCTGGCCGAGGATGGCCAGGGCGAGACCCGCGAGGCGTCGAACGGCTCTGGCGGTCATGCCCGTCTCCGAGTGCGGGAAGTGAGGCGCTCAGCGCGTACGGTACCCGCCACCCGGATGGCGGGCAACGGCGCCGGCGGCGCGATCGAGCCAGTCGCCGGTCGGGATCGGCCGGGCTCCGGGTGGGACCACGCGGAGGAGGTAGGTCCAGGCTCGCTGCGGGCGGCCGTCGAGCGGGAGCTCGATCGTTCGTCGCTGGTAGGCGCAGCGGTCGACTTCGGTGGACCGAACCCCTTCGTACTGGTCCAGCCTCGCCAGGAGCTCGGCGTCGCCGACGGCCGGGAGCCGGTACACCTCGCCGACCGTGGTCTCGCCGGCTGAGGCCGGCGCCATGCCCGGGTAGGGGCCGAGATCGTAGAGCGCGCCCGGCGCCCGGACGGTGCAGAGGTAGCTCGCGTGGTCGCCGACCATCGCGTGGGCCGGATGTCCGCCGGCGCGGCGGAGGGTCCCATAGACGAACAGCAACTCGGGTCGGGTGGTCGACATGGCCGAAGGATCGGTGCATCCGGCTGCCGGGGCGAGCCGGGTCGGGTGGAGTGGGGCGAAGCCCGCAAGCTACCGGCGGCCCGACGTCCGGGCGAGCCCCGGAGCCCGGCCTGCAACGTCCCGGCGGGGGAGGGGTATCTGACCGTTCACCCCTGTCGTCACAGTAGACCGATTGAAACGGTAGTATTACGATCATCGTAATAGAGCCATGGCCAACCCGTCCGACTTTCTCCCGCTCTCTCCGGCGAGCCACCAGATCCTGCTGGCGTTGGCCGGCCGCGATCGTCATGGCTATGCCATCCTCAAGGCCGTCGACCATCAGACCGAGGGGGCGGTGCGGCTCGGGCCGGGCACGCTGTACGCCGCCATCCGGCGGCTCGAGGACCAGGGACTGCTCGGCGAGTCGCCCTGGCGGCCAGACCGCGATCTCGACGACGAGCGGCGCCGTTACTACCGGCTCACCTCTCTCGGCCGCGAAGTGCTCAGGGCCGAGACCGATCGGCTCGATGCAGCCGTGAAGCTGGCGCGTCGACAGCTGGCCCAGATCCGGCGCTCGACGTGAGGGGCCCAGACCGCGAAGGCCGAGTGGAGTGGTGGCTCGAGCTTCCGCTCAGGCTGCTGCCGGCGCACGTCCGCGAGGAGCACCTGCGCGAGCTGCGCCAGCTGCTGGCCGATGCCGATTGGCGGGCCGGCCGGTCAGGGCTCGGTCTTTGGCTCTCGGTCCTGGCCGACGCGCTCAGGGCCGCGCCGGCCGCGCACGCCGACGTGGTGCGCCAGGATCTCCGTCAGGCGCTCCGGCAGGTCCGTCGAGCTCCGGGTTTTTCCCTGGTGGCGGCCGTCACCCTCGCCGTTGGCATCGGGGGCAACGCCGCGCTCTTCAGCCTGGTGGACGGCGTGCTGCTTCGTCCGCTGCCGCTGGGCGAGCCCGAGCGGCTGGTGGAGGTGACGGAGGAGAACCTGGAGGAGCAGATGCTCCGCTTCGGGATCTCGCCGGCCAACTTCGTGGACTACACCGACGATCGGTCCGTGCTGCAGGCGGCGGCGGCGTACTGGAGCGTCTCCGGCACGGTCAAGATCGGCGACACGCCGGAGCGGGTGGCCCTGCTCGCCGTGACGGGCGACTTCTTCCGGGTCATCACCGACCAGCCGTTTCTGGGCCGCGTCCTCCGGCCGGAGGACGACGGGCCCGGCGCCACCGCGCTGGTCGTCTCCCATGCCTTCTGGCGGAATCAGCTGGGCGGCGACGAGGGCGTGGTCGGCCGGACCCTCGAGCTCGACGGCGTGGTCCATCGCGTCGTGGGCGTGATGCCGGCCGGTTTCGAGTTCCTGAGCCCTTCGATCGCGATCTACAAGCCGCTCGGCATGACGCCGGCCGACCGGGAGCGGAGGGGAGCGCGCTACCTGGGCGCGGTGGCCCGGCTCGCGCCCGGGGTGACCGTGGCGCAGGCGAACGCGACGGTGGCCGCCCGAGCGGAGGCCGTAGCCGGCGCGCATCCGGAGACCAACCGGGGCTGGACGGCCCGAGTATCGTCGCTGCGGGACGCCGTGGTCGGCGACGTTCGACCGACGTTGCTGCTCGTCTGGGCGGCGGGGGGGCTGGTGCTGCTGATCGCGGCCGGCAACGTCGCCAATCTGTTGCTCACCCGCGCGGCGGCACGCGAGCGCGAGCTGGCGCTCAGAACCGCGCTCGGCGCCCGGATCGGCCGGCTGCTCCGGCAGCTGCTCACCGAGGGCCTGGTGCTGGCGACGGTCGGTGGCATGCTCGGCCTCGGTCTCGCCCAGCTGCTGCTGGCGCGGGTCCGCGAGGTGGCGCCCACCGGCGTGCCCCGGCTCGACGACGTCGTCCTGGGCGGGCGGACCGCGCTCTTCACGGCCGGCCTCGTGGTGGTCACCACCATTCTCTTCAGCGTGCTGCCGGTCTGGTCGGTGCGCCGGCCGTCCCGCGACGCCCTGCTCGGCTCCGGGCGGGTCGGGGTCGGTCGGTCGCGCTCGCGCTGGCGGGCCACGCTGGTGGTCGGCGAGGTCGCGCTGGCAACCTTCGTGCTGGTGGCCGGCGGGCTGGTGGTGCGGACCGTCACCCGGTTGCTCGACGCGCCCCTGGGCTTCGTACCCGACGGCGCGCTGGTCTTCCGCATCGAGCCTCCCTTCCGACTGCCGAGCGATGCCGAGGGCGACTTCCTCGCCGCGTTCCTGGCGGAGCGCGCGCGCGCGGCGGCCGGATACCAGGTGCTCGAGGAGCGGCTCGGCGCGCTGCCCGGGGTGCGGGCCGTCGGCAGCGTCAACCGGGTTCCGCTGAGCGGCGGGTTCTGGATCACCAACGTGGACGTCGCCAGTCGGCCGGTGGCCTCGGTGGACGAGCGGCCGGCTCCGTTCATCCGAGTGGTGACGCCGGGGTACTTCGCCGCGATCGGCACCAGGCTCCTGCGCGGCAGGCTGATCGAGCCCGCCGATGTCGACGGGGCCGAGCGCGTGGCGGTGATCGACGAGACGATGGCGCGTCAGCTCTGGAGCGGAGACGACCCGCTCGGCGACGAGCTGCTGCTCGATAGTCCGCCGGAGATGGAGCTCCGCGCGCGGGTTGTTGGCATCGTAGAGTCGATCCGGATGGGGCGGCTGGACACGGAGGCCCGCCCGGCCTTCTACCTCCCGATGGCTCAGTCGATCGAGGGCTTCGGCAACAACTGGGGCATGGACGTGGTGCTCACGCCGGCCACGGCGGGGGCGGCGCTCCCGGCGATCCGCGAGGCGGCCCGCGCCGCCTTTCCCGACGCGGCGGTCTTCCAGGCGCGGAGCATGGAGGAAATCGTCGCCCGCTCGCTCGCCGACCGGCGCTTCCAGCTCCTGGTGCTCGGCCTCTTCGGGGTTTCGGCCCTGGTGCTCGCCACCGTCGGCGTGGGCGCGCTGCTCGGCCTGGTGGTGCGGCAGCAGCGGCGCGAGCTCGGCGTCCGCCTCGCGCTGGGCGCCAGACCGGCGTCGCTCTGGTGGCTGGTGCAGCGGCGCGGCCTGCTGCTCGTGGGTCTCGGCTCGATCCTCGGGGTCGTCAGCGCGCTCGGCTTCGGCGGCACGCTCGCGAGTCTGGTGTACGGCGTGTCGGTGCGCGACCCGATGGCGCTCCTGGGCGGGCCGGCGCTGCTGATCGCGGCCGCACTCCTTGCCGCCTCGCTCCCCGCCGCGCGGGCCATGCGGGTCGACCCCGCGTGGATCCTCCGGGAGGACTGACCGGGAGTCGGTTTCCTCAAGTCGGTCCGTGGGCCTCCGATACTGGCCGACATGCGGATCATTGCCTCCAACGTGCGTCTGTCGAGCGCCCACCTCTACGAGGTGCGAGACGCCGCGATCGAGCAGTTTCGGGTGGCCGTCGCCAAAGGGCCGTCCGAAGCCGCCGCTCACGGCGAAGACAAGGGATTCCGGGTCCGCCGCGACCACGCGGACGCCAAGCTCGAGCGGCTCCTCGAGCGGGCGGAGCGCTACCTCCGCCGGCGCGACGACGCCCGGGAGGGGGGCCGCATCGATCACAGGATCGAGCGCCTGCTCGCCCGTATCGACCGCCTCAAGGCGGAGATCGCCCAACAGGCGGAGACCCGGGCGCCGGAGGCGCGAGTGGAGTTCCGGCGGGAGTCGGTCCACACGGAGCGGGAGCTCACCCGGGTGACGGTGTCGGGCGCAGTGCTCACGGCCGATGGCCGCGCCATCTCGATCGACCGGGCGCTCGAGCTCTCCCGCGCCTACGCGCGGCGCGAAACCATCTCGCTCGCCGGGAGCGGACCCTTGACCCGTCCCGGTGACGGCGTGGTCTCGACGCAGCCAGTGGGGACGCCGGAAGGCGGCGAGCCGGAACCCAACCCGGCCGCCGGCGAGGAGGCCTCGAACCCGGTCACGCGCCAGGGGCTGGCGTTGGGCGGGAGCGTGCTGCCGCTCGATCTCGACGCCGACGGGGCGTACTCGTCCGACGAGATCGTGGGGCAGAATGGCGACGCGTTTGCCGCGCTCCGCGCCCTCGACGAAGACGGCAACGGCTTCCTCGACGAGGGCGACTCCGCCTTCGCGCGCCTCGCGCTGATCGATCGGGACGAGGGCGGCCTGACCGCGACCTCCCTGGGCGACCGTGGGGTGGGGGCGATCTATACCGGGTCGGTGGCGAGTCCCTTTCGATTCACGGACGCCAACAACGAGACCACGGCCGAGCTCTCGCGGTCGGGCTTCTATCTGAACGAAGATGGCAGCACCGGCTTCGTCCATCAGCTCGACGTGGTGGTCTGAATCGCATCGCGGCCGGCCTCCGGGGCAAGAGCCGCCGCCGGTCCGCGCGGCTCAACGCCTGACCGCCGTCACCTCGAGGATTCGCCTGCGGACGTCGTCCGCCCTGCCGGCACGATCGAGCGCGGCCCAGAGTGCCGCGACCGTCGCGGCGTCGACCAGTCCCGCCGGCGAGCCGACCGCGCTGGTCGACATCCCCTCGTCTGTCCGAAAGCGCTCGACGGCCTCGACCGCGGCCCCGTCGTAGGCTCGGCCGGCGTCATCCAGTCGGGGCGGATCACCCCGGAGGTAGCCGAGCGCGTGGAGGATCACCTTGAGCTGCCAGACGTCGTTGCCGTTCAGGCTCTCCAGCCTTCGGAATCCGAGGGTCTGGCTGATCGTTCGATAGATCCGCCGGAGCTCGGCCACCGGCTCGGGGTGCTCGCAGACGTTGATGTTGACGGTGACCCCGTCCTCTCGTCGCGAGCGGCCCGGCCGAGGATCGGCCACGATCACGGCCGCGGACTGGGTTCGGCCCTTGCGCGCGTCCCCACCGGCCTCGTGGCCGGCGGCGAGCGCCTCGATCAGTCGGTCCGCCAGGTGTCGCGGCGAGCCTTCGCTCGCCTCGAAGGTCCGTGCCACGGCGTCGAGCACGGCCGGCCCGACCAGCAGATTGCCCTGGGTCGCGAAGTGCCGGCCCGCGCGATGACCGGCCCAGGGGCTGGTCCCCGGGCCGGTGTGCTGCGCGGTCCGGCCGGTCCGGTCAATCACACCCACCTGTCGGCGGTCGCGACCGGTGTCGCCCGCCACCGCCCTCGCTAACGCGGCCTCCGGCTCGATGCCCGAAGCGAGGAGGGCGAGCAGCTCGTTGCCGTAGGCGGTGCGGGTGTTCGCCTGGGTGGCGACCGCGCCAACGCCGGCCCGCACCCAGGGCACGCCGTTGCCGACGCAGGCGACGCGAGTGGTCACGGCGACCCCGGTCTCACCCGTCATCGGATCGACGGCCACGATGGAGAAAGTCGCGAAATGGGCGTCCGGCCGATCGCCCCAGCCCACCGGCTCCTGCGCGCCCGCCGTTCCGGACACCACCAGCATGAGCCCGAGCACCGAATGGGAGATTCTCGACACGATCCGCATCTCGTCCTCCTTCGCGCGTGTGCCGCCGCCCGCGTCTGGCGTGGCGACGGCAAGAGACCGTGGCGGCCGAGCGCCGATCCGGCGGCGATCGCGGTCGGCCCGGGGTGCCTATCGAATCAACATCGCGTCGCCGTAGCTGTAGAAGCGATAGCGCGCGCCGACGGCGTGGCGGTACGCCGCGCGAATCAGCTCGCTCCCACCGAACGCCGAAACCAGCATCAGCAGCGTCGAGCGGGGCAGGTGGAAGTTGGTGAGCAGGCGGTCGACGACCCGAAAGCGATGGCCGGGAAGGATCAGGAGCCGGGTCTCGCCGCGCCCGGCGCGCACCCGACCGTCCGCCAGCGCGGCGCTCTCCAGCGCGCGGACCACGGTCGTGCCCACAGCCCAGACCGCGCCCCCGCGCTCACGGGTCTCGGTGACCTGCCGCGCCGCGTTCTCCGGGATCTCGAAGCGCTCGGGGTGCATCGGGTGGGTCGCCGGATCCTCGACCTCGACGGGGCGGAACGTGCCGGGGCCGACCTCCAGCTCGAGCCTGGCGATCCCGACGCCCCGCTCCCCGATGCGCCGGAGCGATTCCTCTGTGAAATGGAGCCCCGCCGTCGGCGCGGCCACGCTCGCGGCCCGCTCGGCGAAGACGGTCTGGTAGCGCTCCCGATCCAGCGCCGTCGGGCCGCGCTCGATGTACGGCGGCAGGGGCAGCTGGCCGAATCGACCCATCGCCTCCTCGACCGACGCGCCGATCACCCGGACCCGACGGTTGGGACCCTCGAGCACCTCCACGGTCTCGACCTCCACCCCGTCGCCGAGCGTGATCCGCTTGCCCACGCGGAGCGCGCTGCCCGGCGTCCCCATCGCGATCCAGGTGTCGTCCGTGGCGGGATGGAGCAGGAGCACCTCGGCGGGGGCGCCGGAAGGCCGCCGGCCGAGGAGCCGCGCGGGAAGGACCCGGGTGGAGTTGAGCACCAGGAGATCGCCGGGCGGGATCAGCTCGACCAGCTCCGCGAAGCGCCGATCGGCGAGGGTCTCCCGCTCGCGGTCGACGAGGAGGAGCCGGCTGTCGCCCCGGGTCGGGGAGGGATCCTGGGCGATCAGCTCCGGCGGGAGCGGGTAGTCGAAGTCGTCGGTGCGCATGCCCCCGGTCGGGGAGCCTAACGCCGCCACCGGAGCGCGTCGCGGTCGACCACCCGGCCGCGCTGGATCACCAGCGCGATGGCTTCGGTGTTGCGGATGTCCGCCACCGGCGAGGCGTCGAGCACCACCACGGTGCCCTCATCGCCCGGGGCCATCCCGAAACTCCGGCCGAGGAAGCGGCCGGGCACGGTGGTGGCCGCCGCGAGGGCCTGCCATGGCGTGAGACCGGCGTCGACCAGCAGGCGCATCTCCCGATGCACCGAGTAGCCCTGGAACACCGCGGGGTTGCCGGCGTCGGTGCCCGTCATCATCGGCACGCCGGCCTTCGCGAGGGTGGCCACCGCCGCCAGGTTGCCCGGCGCGATCCGGCGCTGCCAGGCGATCCAGCCCTGCAGCCGGTTGGCGGAGTCGATCGGCTGCTTGAAGGGGGCGAGCGCGTCCCGGCCGAGCTGCGCCACGAGCAGGGGCGAATCGACGATGGTCGGATCGTCGACGATTCGGGAGTAGTCGCTCTGCACCGCCAGGGTCGGGATGTGATAGGTGCCGTGCTCCACCATCAGCCCGCCGAGATCGTCCGGCGGCGGTCCCTCGAACGGCGTGTGGGTGACGGCGGCCGCGCCCGCGATGGTCGCGTCCCGTACGTCCTGCCAGGTGCCGACGTGGACCACGGTCTTGAGGCCCAGCTGCCTCGCGGTCGCGATCACGGCGGCCATCGTCGCGCGGTCGACCGTGGGCATCGAGCGCCCGCCGTAGGAGGCGTGGTCGTAGACGATCTTGACCACGTCGGGGCTCTGCCGGGCGAGCGCGGTGACCTCGCGACGGGCGTCCTCGGGGGAGTCGACGATCCGGGTCGGCACCCCGTACTCCGAGCAGTGGCCGCTGGTCGCCGTCAGACAGGGGCCGGCCGCCAGGATCTCGGCGCCCGGCGCCTGGCCGTTCCGCTGTCGTTCGCGCGCGGCGAAGATCGAGTCCTCCGGCGAGAACAGGTCGAGGAACCGCGCCACGCCGACGAAGAGATCCGCCCGGGCCGTACCCACAGGCCCCATCATCATCGGGGGCCCGCTCGGGCTGAAGTTCCCGAACGAATGGGTGTGCATGTCGGTCAGACCGGGAATCACGTACTTGCCCCTCAGGTCGAGCACCCGACCCCGGAAGCCCGCGGGGGCCTCGCTCGGGAAGCCCGCGATCTTGCCGTCCCGGATCAGCAGGTTGCCCTGCCGCACGGTCTCCGCGTCGGGGTCGACGATCGCGACGTTGGTGAGCAGGATGTCCTGCGCCGCGAGCGGTCGACCCGCCAGGCCCACGATCGCGAGCAGCGGAATCGTCACGGAACGGAATCGGGAGATCGTCATCGGGCGCTCGTCACTCCGGGGGGGCGTTGATCATCACGTGGGACCAGTAGGTACCCGCCAGCATCGCGTAGGGCAGGTTGCCCTCCGGCTCGGTCGGGAGCCCCAGCTCGGCCGCGGTCTTGTAAGGGAAGTGGATCGACTGCCACCGGGCGATCTCCGGCCCGGCGCGGGTCCGGCTCCAGTCGAACGCGGCGATCGGCCCGAGCATCCGATACCCCGCGGTCGGGCTCTCCGGCAGCTGGAGCCGTCCGGCTGCGACGTCGGCGTCGATCCGGGCGGCCGTCGCGTTCCAGTCGAGCCGCTCCCGAGCCAGCTCCCGGCGGCGCTCGATCACCGGCATGAAGGACTCGTGGTAGCAGCGCACGTCGAACCGGTCGTCGTCGGCGCGGTCGGCGGCGCAGACCATCCCGTTGCTCCCCTCGCGGAGCACGACGACCGGTCCGTCGTCGGGATAGGCGATCACCCGCGCGTCCGGTCGGAGCTTGGCCGGGAGCGGCAGCAGGGCCGCGTCGATTGCCGCCTGTCGGGTGGGGCGAGACTGCGCGTCGAGCGGGACGACGGGAAGCAAGGCTGCGAGGGCCAGCGCCGCGCCGGCGGCTGCCGAGCCGAGACGTCCCGTCATTGGTCGTGCTCCTCGATCATGCTCCTTCGGCGAACAGGGAGGACTGTCCCCCCGGTGCCGGAGGCGGCTGGATGCCGAAGCGGCGATAGGCGTTGGCGGTGGCCACACGGCCGCGGGGGGTCCGCTCCAGGAACCCCTGCTGCAGGAGATACGGCTCGTAGACCTCTTCGAGCGTGCCCGGGTCTTCGCCGACCGCGGCGGCCACCGTTCCCACTCCCACCGGACCACCGTTGAATTTCTCGATGATGGTCGTCAGGATCCGCGCGTCCATGTCGTCGAGTCCGAACTCGTCCACGTTGAGCCGGGCCAGCGCCTCGGACGCCACGGCCGGGGTGATCACCCCGTCGGCGCGGACCTGCGCGAAGTCCCTGACCCGGCGGAGCAGCCGGTTGGCGATCCGAGGCGTGCCGCGGCTTCGCCGCGCGATCTCGAGCGCGCCCTCGGGGTCGGTCTCGACCTTGAGGATCTCGGCCGAGCGCCGGACGATCCGCGCCAGGTCGTCCGCGCCGTAGAAGTTGAGTCGCTCCACGATCCCGAACCGCGCCCGCATCGGCGGCGTCAGCTGCCCGAAGCGGGTCGTTGCCCCGACCAGGGTGAAGGGCTCGATCGCCATCGGGATGGTCTGCGCATTCGGGCCCTCGGCGATTCGCACGTCCACCCGATAGTCCTCCATCGCCGGATAGAGGAACTCCTCCAGGACCGGCCGCAAGCGATGGATCTCGTCGATGAAGAGGATATCGCCCGGGCCGAGACCGGTGAGCAGCCCCACCAGGTCGCCGGGGCGCTCGAGCACGGGGCCCGAGGTGGTCCGGATCTGGACCCCCATCTCCCGCGCCATCAGCATCGCCAGGGTGGTCTTGCCCAGGCCCGGTGGGCCGAAGAAGAGGATGTGGTCGAGCGGCTCGCCGCGATGACGGGCGGCGTCGATCGCGATCTGCAGCGAGCCCCGCACCGCTTCCTGACCGACGAACTCGTCGAGTCGGGAGGGACGCAGAGCCGCGTCCGAGCTCCCCTCCTCGGGGAGCGCGGTCGGCGTGGTGATCTCGACCCGGCTCACGCTGCCTTGCAGTGCCACCGGACCGGCCGGGTCGCCGGCCACACCACGTGCTTGGTGTGACAGGAGACGCAGCGATCCTGGGTCACCGAGGTGCCCACGGGGACGAACTTGCGATTGGTCGAGCTGCACTTCGTGCACTGCCACTCGGCCGTCACGTGGGGCGGCCGGGGTTTGACGTCGATCATCCGATCCTCCGAGGGTCGGGGTGCTGCGGCTTGCGCGGGAAGGATGTCACCGTCGGCTCGCCCGCCCAACCGGCCCGGCTCAGCTCCGGCCGGCCTTGCTCCGCGTCAGGATCTGGAGGGCCCGCTTGATCAGCGCG
>JBFXAS010000021.1:0-33454 GCA_050184075.1 Gemmatimonadales bacterium | reverse complement strand
CCAGCCGATGGTCTCCAGGACCGACTCGTTCGGGGTGGTGTGTTGGGGCTTCATGGTGTGGCACCTGAGCCGGGTGGAGGTCGGAAGTTGAACGGCTGCAAAAAGGCGCTCGCCGCGGGACGTCCGTCGCGGAGGGCCGGGGCGTAACGCAATCCCGGAACCGCGGCGAGGGCGGCCGAGTCGAGCGCGGGATAGCCGCTCGACTCGTGGATTCGAGTGGATTCGGGCACGACGGCCCCGGCCTCGTCGAGGAAGAGCCGGAGGATCACGGTGCCGCCGATCCGCTGCTGGGCGAGCGCCGGCGGGTACTCGGTCGGGGCGTCCGGGTTGAGCGGCACGGGCGATTCGAGCCCCCGCGCGGTCGACGCGGGCGGTGGATCGAGCGGCAGGGTCACAGTCTGATCCGGCTCCTTCGCGCAGCCACTCGAGAGGAGCAGCGCGGTCGTCAGGGCGAGCCGCCTCATTGGCTCCGGGCCTTCTGCTGGAGCTCGGCCAGCCGGTTCAGGGCTTGAATCGGGGTGAGCGCGTCGAGATCGAGTCGCTCAAGCTCCTCGCGCACTGGGTCGGGCGCGCGCGGCTCGGCGAACAGGGCGAGCTGGCGGGAGTCGGCGCGCGGGGGCTCGCCGGGGACCATTCGGTGCTCACCCTCCAGGGTTCCGAGCACTTCTTTGGCGCGCTCGATCACCGGCCTTGGCAGTCCGGCGAGGTCGGCGACGTGAATCCCGTAGGAGCGATCGGTGCCGCCGGGCTCGAGCCGGTGGAGGAAGACGATGGTCTCGCCGGTCTCCCGCACCGCCACGTTCATGTTGCGGGCGTGGGCCAATCGTTCCGGCAGCTGCATCAGCTCGTGGTAGTGGGTGGCGAACATGGTCTTGCAGCCGACCAGGTCGTGGAGGTGCTCGGTCACCGCCCAGGCGATGGCGACCCCGTCGTAGGTCGAGGTGCCCCGGCCGATCTCGTCGAGCAGCACCAGGCTCCTGGCGGTGGCGTTGTGGAGGATGGCGCTGGTCTCGCTCATCTCCACCATGAAGGTGGACTGCCCGCGGGCCAGGTTGTCGCTGGCCCCGACCCGGGTGAAGAGACGATCCGCGACGCCGACGGATGCGGCTCGGGCAGGGACGAAGCTCCCCATCTGGGCCATGATCACCAGCAGGCCGATCTGCCGGAGAATGGTGGACTTGCCGGCCATGTTCGGGCCGGTGACCAGCGCGACCCGACTCGCTTCCGTGAAGAGCACGTCGTTCGGGATGAACGACTCGCGGGGCATCATCCGCTCGATCACCGGGTGGCGGCTGGCGGTGAGGGCGAGCTCGAATCCGTCGTGGATCGCGGGTCGGGCGTACTGGTTGACGACGGCCACCTCGGCCAGCGCGCACCAGACGTCCAGCCGGGCGAGGCGGGCGGCGGTGGCCTGGATCCGGCCGATGGCGTCGCCGACCCGGCGGCGCAGCTCGCCGAAGAGCTCGGCCTCGCGCGCGGCCATCCGCTCCTCCGCGCCGAGCACCTTGGCCTCGTACTCCTTGAGCTCCGGGGTGATGTAGCGCTCGGCGGTGGTGAGGGTCTGGCGGCGCTCGTAGTCGTCGGGGATCCGACTGCGGTGCGCGTGGGTGACTTCGAGGTAATACCCGAAGACCTTGTTGTAGCCGATCTTGAGCGAGCCGATCCCGGTCCGGGCGCGCTCCCGCTCCTGCACCGCGGCGAGATGTTGCTTGCCCCCATCGCGGAGCTGGCGGTCCTCGTCCAGCGCCGTATCGAAGCCGGGGCGAATCACGTTCCCCTCGGCAAGATTGACCGGCGGTCGGTCCGCCAGGGCGCGATCGAGCGCATCGAGGAGGTCCGCGAGCGGGTCGAGCTCGGCGACGTCGGCCAGGAGCGTCGAGCCACTCTCGGCGAGGGCGCGCGCCGTATCCCGGACGTCGGGCAGCCGGCGGAACGAGTCGCGAAGGGCGGCCATCTCCCTCGGATTGGCGCGCCCTGCCGCCGCCCGACCGGCGAGCCGCTCCACGTCACGCACGCCGTCGAGGGAGTTCCGGGCGGTGGCGCGCAGGCGGGACCGGTCGACCAGGCGGGCCACCGCGTCGAGTCTGGCGTCGATCGCCCCGGGATCCCTGAGGGGCGACAGCAGCCATTGGCGGAGCAGCCGCGATCCCATCGGGGTCAGGCACTCGTCGAGCATCTCCAGCAGGGTGACCCCCCTGGCGCCGCTCCGAAGCGGCTCCACCAGCTCGAGGTTTCGGCGGGTCATCTCGTCGAGCCAGAGATGTTCCTCCGGCCGGCGGAGGGTGGGGCGGAGCAGGTGGGGCAGGCCCGCCGGCTGCAGCTCGCTGAGGTAGCGGAGCAGCGCGCCCGCCGCGCCGACGGCCGGACCGTCGTCCCGGACGAGGCCGAGGCCGTCGAGCGAGGCGATCGCGAATCGGCGGGTGAGCTCCTCGCTGGCGAGCTCGGGGTCGAATTCCCAGGCTTCCCGGTTGGTGCGGAGGGCGTCGCGATCGGGGATCGCGGCGGACTCCGGTGCGATCACCTCGGCGGGCTGGAGGCGGTCGAGGGCCTCTCCGACCCGGCCCGGCTCGGCCTGCTCGAGGAGGAACTGGCCGGTGGTGAGGTCGACCGCGGCGATCCCGACCAGGCCGGCCCCGCGGGGCGCCGGTCCGACGGCGACCAGATAGTTGTTCCTGCCCCCGGGGACCCAGCCGTCTTCGAGCAAGGCGCCGGGCGTGACCGTCTCGATCACGGCGCGCTTGACGATGCCCTTGGCCTTGCGCGGGTCCTCGACCTGCTCGCAGATCGCGACCCGATGGCCGCTTGCGACCAGCTGGCGGAGGTACTCGGCGGCCGCCTTGACGGGCACGCCGGCGAGGGGCACCCCGTCTCCCCGCGCCGTGAGCGTGATACCGAGAACCCGGGCGGCGAGCTCCGCGTCGTCGTAGAACATCTCGTAGAAGTCGCCCATCCGAAAAAACAGGATCTTGTCGCGATGCTGCGACTTGATCTCCCGGTACTGCCTGAGCAGGGGCGTCTCGTCCGAGGCGGCAACAGCCATGACGGGCGGAATTTAGCGCGGTACGGAGGCCTCCGTGACCTAGCCCGTGGCCGCGGGGCCGCGGTAGCTTCCTCCCGGGGGGCTCCATAGGCACATGGATGTGATTCGGGAACTGCTCAGCAGCACCTCGGCGCTGGCGGAGGCGCTGCGTTCGGAGCTTGGCTACGTCCTGCTCCTGTTCGTGCTGTTCGTGCTGCCGCGGTTCCTGCAGCGCTACCGTCTCCCGCAGGCGATCACCAGTGTGGCCCTCGGCGCGGTGCTCGGGTTGGGCTTCCGCCTCTACCAGGGCGACTCGACGGTGGGGCTCCTGGCTACCCTCGGCATCGTGTCGCTCTTCCTCTTCGCGGGGCTCGAGGTCGACTTCCAGGAACTCCGCCGGGAGGCCCGGGTGCTGGTCCAGCACCTGGTGGTCGGCGTGACCGCGCTCTTCCTGGGCGCCTGGGCGATGATCGAGATCTTCGATCTCGCGTTCCGGCCGGCCCTGCTGGTCTCGCTGGCTCTGCTCACGCCGTCGACCGGCTTCATTCTGGACTCACTGCATCGCTTCGGTCTGTCGGACAGGGAGCGCTTCTGGGTCAAGTCGAAGGCGATCGCGACCGAGCTGGTGGCCCTCGGCGCGCTGTTCTTCACCCTGCAGTCGCAGAGCACGGCCCGGTTCGGGATCGCCACGGCGGCGCTGGTGGTGCTGGTGGCGCTGCTGCCGATGGTCTTTCGCTGGTTCGCCACGGCGGTCGTGCCCTACGCGCCGAAGTCCGAGTTCGCGTTCCTCCTGATGGTGGCCACCGTGGCGGCGATGGTGACCCGGCGCTTGGGCGTCTACTACCTGGTCGGCGCGTTCGTCGTGGGCCTGGTCGCGCAGGGGTTCCGGCGTCGACTCCCGACCCTCGCCTCGGAGCAGATGCTCCATGCGATGGAGGTCTTCGCCTCGGTGTTCGTGCCGTTCTACTTCTTCAACGCGGGCCTCCATCTCCACCGGGACGACTTCTCCTTCGACGCGCTGGTGATCGGGATCGGCTTCCTGGCCGTGGTGACGCCGATCCGGATCCTGCTGGTGGCGGGGCATCGGAAGCTGGCCCTCAAGGAGGACGTGGAGCCGGGCGTCCGGGTCGGCCTCTCGATGGTGCCGACGCTGGTCTTCGGTCTGGTGATCGCGGAGATCCTGCGGGACGAATTCGGGCTCGCGCCATACCTCTTCGGCGGGCTGATCGTCTACACGCTCGGGAACACGCTGCTGCCAGGGTTCTTGCTCAAGGGCGAGGTGCCCGTCCCGCCGCCGCCCGAGGAGGAAGTCTCGATAGGGAGTCGGCTCGAGACCGTCGCCGGGCTCGACAAGCTCAGCGCAGGGTGACGATGAACGGCTGGGTCCGCACCAGGCGTCGGATCCGCGCGAGCGCCTCGTTGGCCTGGGTCCGTTTCGCGTAAGGACCGACCCGCACCTTGTGGTATGGTCCCTCCCTCACGATCACCACCGGGAGCCCGGCTTCGCGAAGCGGCGCCGCGGCCTCCTCGGCCGCTGCCGGCGTATCCAGCGCTCCGACCTGCACGTAGATCCCGGGCGCGGGTCTACCGGGTGGGGTGGCCGGGGGTGGCGGCGGCGGTGATGGGGGCGGCGCGGGCGATGGCGTGTTCCGGTCGGCTGGCTGCGCGGCGGAGTCTGCCGCCTGCGCGAGCAGGCCTTCGCAGCGGAGCCGCTGGAAATCGAGCTGGGTGCGCAGCTCGACGTCGTCCTTGACCGCGCCCAGACCGACGACGGCCCACTGGCAGGCCAGGGCACCATTGCCCAGGTCGCCCGCGGCACGCGCCCCCCAGAAAGCGCCGACCGCGCGGAGCGGGCTCAGCGGGTAGTCGTCGATCAGCTTGGTGATCTGGGCGACGGTTCCGTCGGGGTTCGCATCGGCGTACTCCAACTGCGCCAGCAGGAGGAGCGCGTCGTCCGCCCACTGCGAGCGGGAGTACTCGATGATCACCCGGCGCAGCGCGAAGCGGCGCTCGGTGTCGCTCTCGGCGACGATGGCGGAGGTGTAGAGCGCCTCGGGGAAGATCGGGTCCGAGGGTGGGAACTCGCCCAGCACCCGCTGCATCTCCGCCCGGGCGGAGTCGACCAGACCGTCCTGGGCGAGCCGGACGATCTGGACGAAGCGCTCGGTGGTCTGCGCCTCGAGAGGCGCTGCCAGCGCCAACAGCGCGAGGGCGCCGGTCAGGCGGATCGACCGGCTCATGCGGCGGCTCGCGCTGGGTTGGCCAACTGGAGGATCAGATCGACGAGGATGCCCTGCTCCGTGGTCAGCGTGGTGCTCTTCAGCCGCTCGTCCGCCCGCAGAGTGGCGCGAATGGCGGCATCGATCCGAGTCCGGGTCCAGGCGGGCGCGAGGCGACTCCATTCGCGGGCGGCCGCATCGTAGCTCACTCGAGCCGGACGGGCTCGAAAGAGCGAGCGTTTCACGGCGCCTTCGAGCCGGCCCCCGCCCGCGCCGCGATCGAGGTGCGCGCGGGCCAGGCCGATTCCAAGCAGTGAGGTCCCGAGCAGCATCACCAATGAGACACCGGTTACGCCCGATTGGGCCAACACGTGGGGCAACACCTCGATCGCCCGGCCGGTCCGGCCGGTGAGGACGAGATCGCGCCAGTCGTGCTGGGTCTCCCCGCGGCGGACGCCGATCAGGTCGCCCACCAGGTCGACCGAGAGGGGCCGACCCTCCGCGAGGCCGGAGAGCTTGGCCAGCTCGATCTTGAGCACCCCGAGGTCGGCGTCGGTGACGCGCACGAGATGCTCCGCCGCCTCGGCCTCGAGCTCGACGCCCTGCCGACCGGCCTCGAGCTCGAGCCACTTGCGGGCTCGCTCCGGGGGCAGCCGGTCGGCAACGGCGCTCGCCGTGGATCCGGCCAGCTCCTTGTCGGGCGCCGCGTCACCGCCCTGCACCAGGATCACGACGGTTTCCGGCGCCGGGCGCTCGAGGTAGCGGAGCACCGCCTGTTTGGCCCGGGCTCGCTTATTCCAGGCCTCGACGTCCCTGATCACGGCCACCCGCCGGTCGGCCATCATCGGCAAGGTGTTGAGCAAGGTCTCGGCATCCTCGGGCGCAAGGGAGGCTGCGGAGCGCTGGTCGAAGTTGAAGTCCCGCAGCGAGGGATCGAGCAAGCGGTCGAGCACCTCACGGACGAGCTCGTCCTTGAGGACCTCCTCGGGCCCGTGGAGGTAGATTGCGGGCGGGATCTCGCCCTTCAGCACCCCACGGAACAGTCGGTCGAAGCTCCCCGCGCTCATGGATTCAAATGTAAGACGAAAGCCGCGCTCGGGAACGGCTACGCGCGCCGGAACGACTGCACGTAGAAGAGGGCGCAAAGGCTCTTGGCGTCGCGGATCTCGCCGCGGCGGATCATCCGTCCGATCTCCGACCAGCGCCACTCGTGCACGCTGAGGAACTCGTCCTGCTCAGGCCGGGTCTCGCCGCGCTCGAGCTCGGTGGCGAGGTAGAGGTGGATCTGCTCGTCGGTGAAGCCCGGTGTGGTGAAGACCGTCGACAGGTGCTCGATTCGGCGCGCGGAGCACCCCGCTTCCTCCGCCAGCTCGCGGCACGCGCACTCGGCGGGGTCTTCGCCGGCGTCGAGCGTCCCGGCCGGAATCTCCCAGATGAAGTCGTTCGCGGCGTGGCGGAACTGCCGGATCAGAAGGACCCTGGGGTCCGGGTCGGTCGGTGAGTCCAGCATCGGGACGACGGCCGAGGCGCCGGGATGCCGGATCATCTCGAGGGTTCCCTCCGAGCCATCCGGAAACTGGACCCGGTCGGCGTCCACGTGGATGATCCGACCGCTGTAGCGACGGGTGGTGGAGAGCAGCATGGGGAGTTCTTCGGGCTTAGAGGAATCGACGGAGCCAGGCCACCGGCACCTTGAGCGCTTCGCGCGAGAGGAACGTCCACTCCCGATAGCTGCCCCGCGCGATCGGGCTCTCGGGTGTGGGGGTGGTCAACCCGGCCACGCCGTGGTTCCGGGCCTCGAGTCGGAGTCTGGCGAGGTGGAAGCCGTCACTCACCAGCAGGACCGTGTCGAGTCGCTGGGCGTGGAGCCAGCGAGCCACGGCCGCCATGGTCTCCTGGGTGGTCGCGCCCTCTTCGAGCGGGACGACCACCGAGTCGGGCACGGCGTGCTCGAGCAGGTAGCGGCGCTGCACCGAAGCCTCACTCTCGACATCGCCGGGATGGGTGCCCCCGGTGACCAGGATCCACGGGGCCAGCCGCCCGCGGTAGAGGGTGAGCGCGTGCTCCAGCCGGCCGAGCAGCACGGGGGAGGGGCGACCGTTGTAGTGGGCCGCGCCCAGCACGACGATGGCGTCGGCCGGCCGCTGTTGGTCCTCCCGGCTGACGAACACGACCCAGGCGAGCAGGGCGCCGTAGGCGACGAGGAGCGCCACCGCGAGCGCGCTCGCGCGCCGGAGCCACCGCCGGATCACAGGTCGAACGACTGGCCGAGCTCGGGAATCACGACCTCACCCACACCTTCCTCGCGCAGGATCGCCGCCATCCCGGCCGCCGCCTCGGGCTCGCCGTGGACCACGAAGGCGCGGCTCACCGGGCCGCCGAGGCGCTTGACCCAGGTGCGCAGCTCGTGCTTGTCCGCGTGGGCCGAGTAGCCCCCAATCACCTCGACCTCCGCGCGGCGCACGACCTTCTCGCCGAAGATCCTGACCTCACGCTGACCCTCGAGCAGTCGCCGACCCAGAGTGTGCTCGGCCTGGAAGCCGACGAAGAGGATCAGGTTCTTGTGGTCGCCGATGTGGTTGCTCAGGTGATGGAGGATGCGGCCGGATTCGGCCATGCCCGAGGCCGAGATGATGATCGCGGGCCCGGGCATGGTATTGAGACGCTTGGAGTCCTGCACGTCGCTGACATAGCGGACCAGCCGGAAGTCGAGGACGTGATCGGTCCGCTCCACCAGCTTCTCGCGGCGGTCGAAGATCTCCGGGTGCATCCGGAAGACGCTGGTGGTCTCGACGGCGAGGGGGCTGTCCACAAAGATCGGGACCTCGGGGATCTCGCCCTGCCGGAAGAGGTGATGGAGCGCGTAGACCAGCTCCTGGGTCCGTCCCAGGGCGAACGAGGGCACCAGCACCTTGCCGCCCCGCGCGGCCACGGTGCGGACGATCTCGCCGAGGCGCCGCTCCGCGTCGACGACGGTCTCGTGCTCGCGGTCGCCGTAGGTCGACTCGACGATCAGACAGTCGATCGGTCCGGTGGGCGGATCTGGATCCCGGATGATCGGGAGCCCGCTTCGTCCGATGTCTCCGGAGAAGACGATCCGGCGGCCTCCGCCCTCGGTGAGCCGGAGGTCCACGGAGGCGGAGCCGAGGATGTGGCCGGCCTCGGTGAACTCGAAGGCGAGGTGCTTCCGCAGGTGGGTGACCCGGCGATACGGTTGCCCGACCATCAACTCCTGCACCGCGAAGGCGTCGGCCATGGTGTAGAGCGGCTCGCTCTCGGGCCCTTTCGGCCGCCGGTGCCGGGTGAGGAACTCGGCGTCCTTCATCTGGATGTGGGCCGAGTCCGGCAGCATCACCGCGCAGAGGTCACGGGTGGCCGGGGTCGCGTAGATCGGTCCGTGGAACCCGTGGCGGACCAGCAGGGGCAGTCGCCCCGAGTGATCGATGTGCGCGTGGCTCAGCAGGACCATGTCGATCCGACGGGCGTCGAACGGGAGCTCGGCGTTCTTGGCGGCGGCCTCCCGGCGGCGGCCCTGGAAGAGCCCGGCGTCGAGGAGGATCCGGGCTCCGGCGGCCTCGAGTAGATGCATCGACCCGGTGACTTCGCCGGCGGCACCCCAGAAGGTGAGTTTGGCGCTCATCGTCCGACCTCCTGCCTAACGCTGTCCCGCGCTCCGGGCCGCCGGCTCATCGGGTGCCGAAGAGCCGGTCGCCGGCGTCGCCCAGTCCGGGAAGGATGTAGCCCTGCTCGTTGAGCTGCCGGTCGAGTGCCGCGGTGTAGACCGGCACGTCGGGGTGCCGGCTCCGCATCGCCTCGACGCCCTCGGGGGCGGCCACCAGGCAGAGCACCCGGATCCGGGTGGCGCCGACCGACTTGAGCTTCGACACCGCGTCCACGGCCGACCCCCCGGTCGCCAGCATCGGATCGAGGACGCAGACGTCGCGATCGGCCTCGGCCGAGGGCACCTTGAAGTAGTAGCTGACCGGCTCCAGCGTTTCGTGATCCCGGTACAGGCCGATGTGGCCGACCCGGGCCGAGGGGATCAGCTGCAAGATCCCGTCCACCATGCCGAGGCCGGCCCGCAGGATCGGCACCAAGGCCAGCTTCTTGCCCGCCACCCGCCGGCCCATGGTGACCTCGAGCGGCGTTTCGATCTCGACCGGCTCGGTTTCGAGGTCCCGGGTGACCTCGTAGGTCATCAGCATCGCGATCTCGCCGACCAGCTGCCGGAAGTTCTTGGTCTCGGTCGTGCGACTCCGCAGGATGGCCAACTTGTGCTGGATCAGGGGGTGGTCGAGGACCGTCAGGTTGGGGTGGTCTGGGTGCGGCATAGCTCGGAATTAAGCGTCGGAGCCAGGTGCCGCAAATGGGGCCGGGGTCATCGGAGGAGAGCTCGCACCGAGTCGGGCGAGCCGTCGTTCGGCGCGGGCTCGAGTCCCAGGAGACCCGCGAGCAGCGAGTAGAGGTGGATGTTGCTGAGGGGAGGGACGACGGCGCCCGATCGGAAGGCCGGCCCCGCGGCGATCAAGATCCCCGCCATCGACGAATCCTCGGGGTCGAATCCGTGATTGCCTCTGTCCGTCAGCGGGCCGGACGAGCGGCGCCGCACCGACCAGCCCGGGTCGGCGATCGCGACGATGGCGGGTACCCGCGGGTGCGGGTCAGCGTGGAGTCGCGCGGGGAGCCGGTCGGCGCGGTAGACCGCGAGGTGCGGGTGCCGTCCGACCAATGCCTGAAGGACCGCGGGCTCGGCGCCGGGTCTCGGCGCGATCGTGGTGACCGGCGCGAGGTCCACGATCTCCGCCTGGGTGGGGTCGAGGTAGTCGTCGATCCAGATCACTCGATCGGGTGAGAGCTCCGCCATGCCGTGGTCCGACACGACGACGAGGTTCGCGATCGAGTCGAGCCCGCGCTCGGCGAGTCCGCGGAGCAGCCCGCCGAGGGCCCGGTCCACCCGCGCGATCGCGGAGTCGACTTCGACGGAGCCGGGCCCGTGTCGATGGCCGGCGGCGTCGACACCGTCGAAGTAGAGCGTGGTGATGATCGGTCGCTCGGGGGGCTCGCGACTCAGCCATCCGAGCACTTCCTCGACGCGCTCGTCGTAGCTCTTGTCCGCCGTGAAGCGACGCCACTCCGTTGGCCGGACCCCGTCCACGTCGGCCTCGGAGCCGGGCCAGAACATCGCGGTGGCGGGATGGCCGGCCCGGATGGCCGTGACCCAGATGGGCTCGCCGCCCCACCATCGCCCGTCCTCGACGGCGGCGCGATTGGACAGGGTGAAGCTCCCGAGCGCCGAGTCCCGCATGGTGTTGGCGACGATGCCGTGGTGGGTCGGGTAGAGGCCGGTGGCGATGGTGTAGAAGTTGGGAAAGGTCTTGGTGGGAAAGACCGGCACCAGCTTCTCCGCGCGGACGCCTCGGTCCGCCAGCGTGCGGAAGGTGACCGCCGCCGGTCGCTCGAGGTAATCGGCGCGGAAGCCGTCTACCCCGATCAGCACCACGAGCGGGCTTCGCTCCGGCGTCGCCCCGGGAGGTGCCGCGCAGGCCGCGATCGCGACGAGCACGCCGCAGACCGCCGGGTGCCGCACGATCACCCCGATCGTGAGGCCGGGGCGGATGCTCCGGGTCGACCGCGCGGAGCGGCGGTCATTGCGAGGCCTGCTTCGGGGTCGGCTCGATGGCGCGGGCCGGGGTGCGCTCGACGACCGTCGCCTTGACGGTCGACGCCGGGTTGAGCCGCTCCGCGCCGCCGACGACCACCATCTCGCCCGGCTCGACGCCGCGAACCTCGACGAAGCCCGGCGTGCGGACGCCGAGCTCTACCGGGCGACGATCCACCTTCTCCCCGTTCACCACCCACACCACGTTGCCGGCCTGAGCGGGGATCACGGCGTCCTCGGGGATCACGGTCGCGTTGGGCCGGCGATCGGTCTCCAGCCGCACCTCGAGGAACATCCCGGCCTGGAGCTCTCGCTTGGGGTTCTGCACCAGCGCCTTGACCGTGATCGTCCGGCCGGGCAGCTCGACGCGCGGATCGACGAAGTCGACGGTGCCGCGGAACTCGCGCCCCGTCAGCGCCGCCACCCGGAAGGCGATCTGCTGTCGTAGTGCGAGCCGCTCGGCGTAGCGCTCGGGGACCTGGAAGACGGCCCGCTGCGGGTTGACCGTCTGCAGGGTGATCAGCCGGGTGCTGGTGTTGACGTAGTCTCCCAGGCTCGCGAGCCGCTGGCCCGCGACCCCGGTGAAGGGCGCCCGCACCACGGTGCGATCGAGCCGCAGCTTGAGCAGCTCGTACTGGGCCCGCGCGCTCCGTGCCGAGGCTTCGGCCCGCTCGACGTCGGCCGGCGCGGCCGCCTTCTCGGACAGGAGCTGTCGCGTCCGCGCCAGCGCCTGGTCGGCCAGATCCCGGTCGGCTTCGGCGCGGGCGACCTGGGCCGCGAGCTCGCCGTCGTCGACCTTGAACAGCGGCGCGCCCTGGGCGACTTCGGCCCCCTCGCGGACCATGATCTCCACCAGGCGTCCGTCCACCTCCGGGCGCAGCTCGATGGCTTGCAGGGCCTCGATCTGACCCGTGGCGGTGATCGCGTCCACCACCGTGTCGGAGCGGGCCTCGACGACCTCGACGGGCACGGGCCCACCCATCCCTCGACCGCGGGAGGCCGGAGTGTCGGAGCCTGCCTTGCTGCAGGCGGCGAGTCCGACCAGCAGGAGAGCGAGCGAACGGTTCGGCACGGGCATTCCTAGTCTCTGAAGAGGCGGCGGCCCAGCAGGGCCTCCAAGCCGGCCAAGGCGAGACGCGCGGCATAGCGCGACTGGACCAGCTGCGCCTGGGCCTCGGTGAGTCGGGTCTGAGCCGCGAGCAGGTCGAGGATGGTGCTGGCGCCGGCGCGGTAGCGGGCTTCCTGCACCCGGAAGTTCTCTTGCGCGATCGACACGGCCTGCCCGCTCACCTCGGTCGTTTGGCGGGCGGTCTGGTAGGCGGAGTAGGCCTGGGTCACGTCGACCGCGGTCGCGCGAAGCGCGTCCTCGCGACGGGCGCGCGCCACGTCGAGGGTGGTGCGTGCCCGGTTGATCGCCAACTCCCGCTGGAAGCCGTCCCAGACCGGGACGCTCAGCGAGAAGGTGAGCGAGGAGCGGCTCAGGGCGTTCGGAAAGAAGCGCTCGTCGAAGCTGGAGAGGTTGGCGCCGAGGGAAAGCTGCGGGAAATACGACGCCCGCTGGCTCTTGACGGCGGCTTCGGCCTGTCGCTCGTTGGCCAGCGCGATCCGGTAGTCCGGCCCTTCGAGCGCCGCGAGCTCTACCGCCTGCGGGAGCTCGAGCGGCAGCTCGGGCAGGGTGGTGTCGGTCGGCGCGACGTCGACCGGTCCGCCGATCCCGACCCGCCGGCCGAGACTGAGGCGGGCCACCAGGACGGCCGCGTCTTCCCGGAGCAGGCCGATCCGGGCCTGATTGAGCTCGAGCAGCACCTGGAGCGAGTCGGTCTGCACCACCGCGCCGCTCACCACTCGCGCCCGGGCGACGACCAGCTGCGATTCGGCGCGGCTCACCCGATCGTTGGCGACCTGGAGCAGCTCCTGTCCGCCGAGGACCGCGTAGAAGTCCGCTTCGGTCGCCAGGGCGACGCCGAACCGGGCCTGGACCTCGGTGGCCTGGGCGCCCTCTTGCTCGGCGCGGGCCCGCTTGAGCTCGGCCGTCTTGCGGCCGCCCGTGAAGAGCCCGAAGCGCACGTCCGCGCGAGCAGTGACGATGGTCGAGGCCGGCGCGCCGATCCCGATGTTGAACTGCTCGGTGGAGTAGAGCGCGTAGTCGGAGCTCAGGGTGAGCGACGGCAGCACGAAGGTCGCCAGCGCCGAGCGCCGCGCCCAGTCGGCGGAGCTGACGTTGCCGAGGGCCCGGACGTAGTTGGGGTCGACCCGCGCCGCTCTGGCGAGCGCTTCGTCGAGGGTGAGCCGGGGGATGGTGTCGACCGGGCCGCTGCCCAGGGCCAGTGCCAGCAGGGCCGTGGCGATCATTCCCCGCCCCGGCCGGCTGCGAGCGGCTGCGGTGTTCCCGTCTCCAGTGGATCCTGGACCCGGACCCGGGCGCGGTCGAGCAGCGCGTAGGCGACCGGGACGAGGTAGAGGGTGAGCGCGGTGGAGAGGATCACGCCGCCGACGATGGCGTAGCCGAGGGGTCGGCGGCTGGCGGACCCGGCCCCCAGACCGAGGGCGATCGGGACCGCGCCGACGACGGTCGCGACCGAGGTCATCAGGATCGGCCGGAGCCGGATCCGTCCGGCCTCGAGCAGCGCCTCGACCGTGGCCTTGCCGCGCTCCTTGAGCTGGTTGGTGTATTCCACGAGCAAGATCGAGTTCTTGGTGACCAGCCCGATCAGCAGGATCATCCCGATCTGGCTGTAGAGGTTGATGGTCGACCCCGCGATCCAGAGCGTGAAGAGCGCGCCGGTGACCGCGAGCGGCACGGCGAGCAGCACGGTGAACGGATGGATCATCGAGTTGAACTGCGAGGCGAGCACCATGAAGACGACGGCGAGCGCCAGCGCGAAGGCGAAATAGAGGGCGTTGCCGCTCTCCTCGAGCTCGCGCGACTCGCCGGTGAGCGCGGTGGAGGAGCCCGGCGGCAGCACCTCGCTGGCGGTGGCCTGGAGCGAGTCGATCGCCTCGCCGAGGGTGAAGCCGGGCGCCAGGCTGGCCGTGAGAGTGGCCGAGCGGACCCGGTTGAAGTGGTTGAGCTGACGGGCCCCGACGGCCTCCTCGACATGCGCCACCTGATCCAGCTGGATCAGCCGGCGCTCGCGGCCGCGCACGGTCAGGCCGCTCATGTCGCTCGGCGTGGCCCGGTTCTCCGGCGCGAGCTGGACAATCACGTCGTAGAGCTCGTTGCGCTGGGTGAAGGTGCTGACCCGCTGGCCGCCCAGGAGGGCCTGCATGGTGCCCGCCACGTCCCGCACGCCGACGCCGAGGTCCTCCATCCGGTCGCGGTCGTAGGAGACCACCAGCTCGGGCTTGTTGACCCGGAGGTCGGTGTCGACGTTGGTGAGCCCCGGAATCTGACGAGCCCGCCGGATCAGCGAGTCCATCCCGACCACCAGCGAGTCGAAGTCCGGGTGGCGGATCACGAACTGCACCGGGGAGCCGAAGCCGCCGAAGGCGGGAGGGTTGTTGGCAAAGACCAGGGCGCCTGGGATCGAGAGAAGCTGGGGCTGGATGGCCTGGATGATCTCGGGCACCGAACGGGTCCGCTCGGACCACGGTTTCAGGCGGACGAAGATGAACCCGCTGTTGACCCGGCCGCTCCCGCCGCCCCCGCCGAACGCCACGACGCTCGTGGCGGCCTCCACCTCCGGCGTGTTGATCAGGACTTCCTCGGCGCGAGCCTGATACTCCGAGGTGTAGTCGACGGTGGAGCCCTCGGGCGCGACCACGATGACCTGGATGAAGGCCCGGTCCTCCGGCGGAACGAACTCCCGCTTCAAGGTCATGAAGGTGAGGCCGGCCCCCGCGAGGAGGAGGACGACGACCACCAGCACCGACAGGCGGTGGGACAGGGCCCACCTCAACGAGCGCTGGTAGCCGCCGGCGAGGCCCGCGAAGCCCCGCTCCAGCGCCTGATAGATCACCCCGTGGCGGCGCGGGACCCTGAGGATCTTGGCGCAGAGCATCGGCGTCAGGGTGAGCGCCACGAAGCCGGAGACGATCACCGCGCCGGCCACCGCGATCCCGAATTCGTTGAAGAGCCGGCCCGTCGACCCCTTCAGGAAGGCGAGCGGGGTGAAGACCGCCACCAGCGCGATGGTGGTGGCGATCACCGCGAAGGCGATCTCGCTGGTGCCGCGCTGGGCCGCCGCCTCCGGCGGCTCCCCGAGCTCCTCCTGGTGGCGGTAGGCGTTCTCGAGCACGATGATCGCGTCGTCGACCACGATGCCGATCGCCAGGGTGAGGGCCAGCAGGGTCAGGTTGTTGATCGAGAAGTCGAGGAAATACATCACCGCGAAGGTGGCCACGATCGAGGTCGGAATCGCGAGGCCGGGGATGATGGTCGCCCGGAGATTCCGGAGGAACACGAAGATGATCAGGACCACCAGGAAACCCGCGAGCACCAGGGTCTCCTGGGCCTCCTTGATCGACTGTTTGACGTAGATCGACGAGTCGAAGCCGAGCACCAGGTTGACGCCGGGCGGAAGCGAGGCCTGGATTTCGGGCAGCGCCGCTCGCACGGCGTCCGAGACCTCGACCAGATTGGATTTCGACTGTCGGTTGAGGGAGACGCCCACCGCCGGGTGGCCGTTGAAGCGGAATCGGCTCCGGTCGTCCTCCGGCCCCAGCTCCACGCGGGCCACGTCGCGGAGCTTCACCAGCTGGCTGCCGGTGCTGGCCACGACCAGGTTGCCGAACTCTTCCGGGGTCTTGAGCTCTCCAAGGGACCGGACGGTGAACTCCCGCCGCGCCGACTCGATCCGCCCGGCCGGGATCTCGACGTTCCGGGTCTGGATCGCGGCCACCACGTCCTGGGTGGTCAGGCCGCGGGCCGTCAGTGCCGAGGCGGAGAGCCAGACCCGCATGGCGTAGCGCCGCTCGCCCCTGACCTGGGCCTGGGCGATGCCGGGGATGCTCTGTAACGGTGTCTTGACGTAGCGGTCGGCGATCTCGGACAGCTGCAGCAGGTTGTAGTTGTCGCCGGTGAGTGAGACGAACATCGAGGGCCGGGCGTCGGCGTCCTGCTTGGTGATGATCGGCTCCTCGATCTCCTCCGGGAGCCGGCGACGGATCCGGGAGACCAGGTCCCGGACGTCCTGGGCGGCCACGTCGACCGGCCGGTCGAGGTTGAACTCCAGGGTGACGTTGGCCGATTGCTCCGAGCTGGTGCTGCTCATGGTGCGGAGCCCCTCGAGGGCCGAGAGCTGCTCCTCGAGGACGTCGGTGACCGCCGACTCGATTACTCTGGGGTTGGCCCCCCGGAGCGAGACCGACACCGAGACGATCGGGGGATCCACGTCCGGGTACTCGCGAACCGCCAGCTCCCGGTATCCGATGGCCCCGAAGAGCACGAGGGCGACGCTGGCCATGGACGCCAGGACCGGCCGTCGAATCGAGAGATCGGATAGGAACATGGGGACCGTCGGGGACCAGGATGAGCGGTTTCTGAGGCAGCCCTAAGAATACGCACCGGGCCGCCCCTTTGCTGACCGGACCGGCCGGGGCGCTGGCACCACCGTTAGGACGCCGGTATCCTATCGTCTGTTTCGGACCCGGGCTCCCGGCTTCCTGGAACCTGACCGGTCCCCGGTCCGTTGTCTGTGGCGCGAACGACCGATGCGAAGACGAGGCACGGCATGGCCAAGCAAGCGGATCTGGAGTTCACCTACTCGCTGATCGATCGGATCTTCCGGCTCAGTCTCGGGGAGATGGCCGATTTCAGCGGCGCGAAGTACGACGGCGACTTCCAGATGAGCCTGGAGCAGGCTCAGAGACGGAAGCACGACTTCGTCGCCTCGAGCCTCGGGATCGGCCAGGGCACCCGGGTGCTGGACCTGGGCTGCGGCTGGGGGCCGTTCCTCCGCTACGCCAGAGAAATCGGCGCGGTGGGCACCGGGGTCACGCTTTCGTCGGCGCAGGCCCGCGCCTGCCGGAAGAACGGGCTCGATGTCCACATTCGGGACTGCCGGACCATCGAGGCCGATACCTTCGGGTCCTTCGACGCCGTGGTGAGCCTCGGGGCGTTCGAGCATTTCTGCTCCCCGGACGAGTATCGGGCCGGACGGCAGGACGAGGTGTACGCCGACCTCTTTCGGCGGGTCGCCACCCTGATTCCGAGCGGCGGCAAGTTCTTCCTCCAGACCATGGTCTTCGGCCGCAACATGATCCCGGCGGAGCAGATCAGCGTCGACGCGCCGCGCGACTCGGACGCCTTCGTGCTGGCCCTGATGGGGAAACAGTTCCCCGGCTCCTGGCTGCCCTACGGGTCGGAACAGGTGGAGCGCGCCGCGGGGCCGGTCTTCGAGCTCGAGTCGAAGAGCAGCGGCCGGCTCGACTACATCGAGACCATTCGCCAGTGGCGGCTTCGCTTCGCGGCGCCGAGCCTGAAAAAGCTGGCTCTCAAGCTTCAACTGCTGCCGCGCTATCTTACCAGCCCGGACTTCCGGTACGCGTTCGCGTCCGGAATCAGCGCCAACACGGTTTGCTTCGAGCGGGAGCTGCTCGACCACTTCCGCTTCGTCTTCGTCAAGCGCTAGCGCCATGGACCTCGAGCGGTATCTAGCCCGCGTGAGCCATCGCGGGCCGCTGGAGCCGTCGGTCGAGACCCTGACCGCGCTGCACCGGGCGCACCTGCTGGCCATCAGCTATGAAAACCTCGACATTCACCTCGGTCGCCGGCTCGCCCTCGAGCCGGAGCCGATCTACCGGAAGCTGGTCGAGCGGGGCAGGGGCGGCTGGTGCTACGAGATGAACGGGCTCTTCGCCTCGGTCCTCGAGCGGCTCGGCTTCCAGGTCCAACTCGTGGCCGGCACGGTCGGCCGCGAGCGCTCGGCCACGCCGGTCGAGGGCAACCACCTGGTAGTGATCGTCACCCTGGATCGCCCGTATCTGGTCGACGTGGGATTCGGCGACGGCTGCCTGGAGCCGCTCCCACTCGAGGAGGGGAGCTATCGCCGGGGCGGATTCGAGTTCGGCCTGGTCCGGGAGGGGCCGCGCTGGCGGTTTCGGAACCATCCGGCCGGTGCCGCGCCGAGCTTCGACTTCACGCTCGAGCCCCGCACCCTCGGCGCCTTCGCCGAGCAGTGTCACCGGCTCCAGACTGACCCGGGCTCAGGCTTCGTCCAAACCACGGTCTGCCAACGGCACACCGGCACGAGCATCGTGACCCTTCGAGGCGCCGTGCTGCGCGAGATCTCGCCGGAGGGAACGATCGAACGGGATCTCGAGGACCGGGACCAGTACGAGTCCGCGCTCCGAGAGCGGTTCGCGCTCAGGCTCGGGGCGGGTGACGTGGATCGGCTGTGGACGCAGGTGGAGGCCCGACACCGGGCCTGGGTGGCCGGGGGGCGTCAGGCGCGCTCGTAGCGGGCGACGGCCTCGTTCACGATCCGCTCGATGAACCTGGGGTACGGCAGGTCGATCTTCGCGGCCGCGTTGGCCATCTCGTGGCCCTTGCTGATGAAGGGATTGGCGTTGGCCTCGAGCACCCAGACCTGATCGTCGTCGGTGAGCCGGAAATCGATCCGAGCGTAGTCGCGGAGCCAGAGCGCACGCCCGGCCGCCCGGCAAACCGACTCGATCCGCTCCCTCGCGATCGCCGAGACGGGCCGGGCGAACACGTACTTGATGCCCCGCCGCCGCCGATAGGCGTCGCCCCACTTGGTGCTCTGCGTGGCGATCCGCTCCTCCGGCTCCGTCTTCTCCTTGTCGAAGGCCAGCTCGACCAGGGGGAGCACCTGGAGCCGCTCGTCGTTCCCGAGAATCCCCGCGTAGAGCTCCCGGCCGGGGATGAACTGCTCGGCGATCGCCGGCTGCCGGAACCGCTGGTGAATGAAAGCGACCCGCTCCTTGAGCGCCGGATAGTCGGCCACGACCGACGCCATGGCAATGCCGGCGGAGGCGTCGGCCGCGAGCGGCTTGACGATCAGCGGGTAGTCGAGCGGCGGCTCGGTCACCTCGTCACGAGTCCGGTAGACCACGAAGGCGGGCACCAGGATGCCGTGGAAGGCGAGAATCTTCTTGCTCATCGCCTTGTCACGGGTGACCTGGAGGGCCAACGGGGCGGAGCCGGTGTAGCGATAGGCGGTGGCGTCGAGCAGGGTGGGGCAGAGGTGGTCGAGCGTGGCGTCGCCGCGGAAGGACTCGGCGCAGTTGACGACGAGGTCCGGCTTGAAGTCGGCGCAGTGGTCGAGCAGGACCTTGGGGTCGTCGCGGAAGCCGATCAGCAGCACCTGGTGGCCGCGCTCGAGCAGCGCGCCGGCGACCTGGTACTCCATCTCGGCGTCCAGCGGCGCCTCGCCAGCCAGCTCCCTCTCCATCTGACGGCGATGGTCGTCGGGCGTCCAGCGGGCGTAGGGGGTGTCGAATGCGACGGCTATCCGCACGGCGTCACTCGGCAGTGGGTTGCGTGGGCTCTGCTCGGCGGCCCGAGCGGGCAAGAGCCGTGCCGTCTCGGGAGCGGTAGATCCTCGCGATGCCGATCGCCCTCCCCGCTTCCGTCCGCCGCGTCGACGACGGGGTCGATCGGACTCGAGCCGCGCTCAGGGTCGCGTGCCTCCCGGCCCGGGCGGCGTGGGTGGAGGGAGGCAACAACCGTCCAAGCAAGCCCGGCTGGCGGACGCTAAGATCGGAGCAATCACCACCTCGAGGTCATCGTGCCGGTCCGCCACGCCATCATTCCCTGCCTTCGCTATCACGACGCGCCCCGAGCGATCGAGTTCCTGGTGAACGCCTTCGGGTTCGCGCGACACGCGGTCTACGCCGACGATCGCGATCCCTCGATCATCCATCACGCCCAGCTCACGCTCGCGGATCAGATGATCATGCTGTCCTCGGCCGTGGACTCGCCAACCAGCGAGCTCTATCGCTGGAAGCTGCCGTCGGATGCAGGCGGGGTGACGATGTGCGTCTGCGTCGTGCTGGACGACCCCGATGCGCATGCCGAGCGGGCTCGTCGGGCCGGCGCGGAGATCGTCAGGGGACCCTACGACAACCAGGGGTATCCGGGTCGCGCGTACGACGCTCGCGATCCCGAGGGCAACGTCTGGAACTTCGGCAGCTACGATCCCTGGGCTCCGATGCCCGGCTAGCGAGATCGGGGATTCCCCCGCCGCGCCAGCGGGTCTATCTTCGCGCGGCGTCGATGCCGATCGTTCTCAAGGCCACTCTCGTCACGTTGATCGTGAGTCTGGGCTCGCTGCTCCAGGGAGCGGTGGGCTTCGGGCTCGGACTTTTCGCGGTCCCGTTCCTGGTGCTGCTCGATCCGCGTCTGGTGCCCGGGCCGATCCTCTTCGCGTCCGGCGTCCTGACCCTGGTGATGCTCCGCCGCGAGCGTCACGCCGTGCTCGGCCAGGATCTCAAGTGGTCGCTCGGTGGGCGGGTGGTCGGGACGGGCATCGCGCTCGGGGTGTTGACGCTGGTGCCGCTGACCCATCTTGGCGTGGTCTTCGGCGTCCTGATCTTCGGTGCCGTCGGACTCTCCGCCAGCGGCTGGCGGGTCGCCACCAGTCCCGGCAATCTGGTCGGCGCGGGCGCCCTGTCCGGCTTCCTCGCCACCACGGTGTCGATCGGCGGGCCGCCGGTGGCGCTCCTCTACCAGCACGCGGCGGGGCCCGCGATCCGCGCCACCCTGAGCGCGTTCTTCCTCGTCGGCACGGTGCTCTCGCTCACCGGTCTCCACTTCATTGGGCGGTTCGGTCTGAGCGAGCTCCTCCTGGGGCTCGGGCTGTTGCCCGGCATCGTGATCGGATTTCTGCTGTCGCAGCGGTTCGTCGGGGCGATCGACCGAGGCTTGATTCGCCCGGCGATCCTGACCGTGTCGGGGGTGGCGGCGCTTGGCGTGGTGGTGAAGGCCCTCCTGCGCTGAAACCCCGTTCGACGCGGCGGCCGTAGGTCCAGGAAGGAGCGGGAGGCTCTCGGCCCCCGCCCTCACCGAATGGACCCGACACGAGCGGAGAAGGGCATGCAGGCAAAGTGGACCCGAGCCGCCGGAGCGCTGGCGTTGGCTCTGTTGGTCGCGCCCTCGCTGGCGGCCCAGGACGCGGCCGCAACGAAGGCCACCTACACCCGTGACGCCGAGGCGATGGGGAAGAAGCTGGTGGAGCTCGCCGAGGCGATGGGGACCGAGACGTACGGATGGCGTCCGATGGACGGCGTGCCTCGGTGAGCGAGGTGTTCATGCTGATCGCAGCCGAGTTCTACGCGATCCCGAGCGCCTGGGGCGCCAGCGCGCCGGAGGGGGTGCCCGCCGGCAACGCGGCCTTCTCGGCGCTCGCCAAGGTCACCGACAAAAACGAGGTGGTCCGGCACCTGAAGGAGTCCTCGGCCTTCTTCAACAAGGCGGTGGCCGACTTGCCCGAGTCGCGCTTCGGGGAGAAAATCCAGTTCTTCGGCCGGGAGCGCAGCGTGAGCGAGGCGCTCTACCTGATCCTCAGCGACATGCACGAGCATCTGGGCCAGGCCATCGCGTACGCGCGATCCAACACGGTGGTGCCGCCCTGGACGGCGCGGCGCGGGAGCTGACGCGGGATGGACGACCCGGTGCGCAAGTCCGACGAGGAGTGGGCGGCCGCGCTCACGCCCGAGCAGTACCGGGTCACCCGACGGCAGGGGACCGAGCGGGCCTTCACCGGGGCGTACTGGGACCATCATGAGCGCGGCGTGTACGCCTGCGTTTGCTGCGGGGCGCCGCTGTTCCACTCGGGCGACAAGTTCGAATCGGGCTCCGGGTGGCCGAGCTATACCAGGCCCGTCGACGACGAGCGGGTCGCGACGACCCTCGACACCAGCCACGGGATGCGCCGGACCGAGGTCCACTGCGCGCGCTGCGACGCGCATCTCGGACACGTCTTCCCCGACGGGCCCGCGCCCACCGGGTTCCGCTATTGTGTCAACTCGGCTTCGCTCCGCTTCGAGAAGGAGTAGCGCGCCGCCTCAGCGGATCGGCCGCCCGGCCTCGAAGTCGAACAGGGTCAACCTCCGCAAGCGATAGTACGAGACCCAGTAGGCCCGGAGCGACTGGACGAACTGGTTGAGCGCCTGGTCCTTCTCGGTCTGGGCGATGTAGAGATTGTCGATCGCGATCCGCCCGATCACGTAGCGGTTGTACGCCACCTCGAATCGCTTGCCGGCCACCGAGTCGGCCTTGGCCGAGAGCTCGAGGGTGCGGCGCGCCTGAGCCAGCTCCAGCGCGGCGAAGTGGGCGTCCTGCGCGGTCTGCTCGAGTGTGGTCTTCCGGGTGCTGGCCGCCTGCTGGCGATCGGCCTGGGCCGCCCGAACGCTCTCGTTATGCGCGCCCCACTGGAGCAGCGGCACGTCCACCCGCAGGGTGAACTGCCGGGCCTCGAGCAGGTTCTCGTAGGCCAGATTCACGTCGGGGCCCGTCGCGTTGAAGCCGAAGGCGGCTTCGATCGTGGCCCCCGGAGAGTTGGTGAGCTTCGCTTCGGTGACTCGCCGGTCGGCCTGGACGTGCTGCAGCTCCGCCTCGGTGACGGTCGCCCGGTTCCGGAGCGCCTCGGCCACGGCGACCATCGTGTCGGCTTGGACCTCTGGCACCACCGGCTCGACCAGGATCTCGATCTCGGCGGAGGGCGCGAGGCCGAGGGCGAGTCGCAGCGCCGCCAGGGCGCGCTGGTACTCGAGTAAGGCGCCGTCGACCGCCGTGCGTGCCCGGAGCAGCGCCAGCTCGCTCTGGAGAAGATCGTTCTCCCCGATCTTGCCGACCTCGTAGCGACCCTTGTTGAGGGTGTAGAGCGTGTCGTTGACCGCGGCGTTGGTGGTCGCGTTGTCGAGGCCGGCGCGGGCGGCGTGCACGCCGAAGAAGCGATTGACGATCTCGAGCGCGATGTCCTCGCGGGCCTCGAGAAACTGCCGCTCGGCCACCTCGGCGCGGAGCGGCTGCTCGCGGCGATCCCAGCCCGACGTGTTGGGGCGGAAGAGTTGCTGCCGCAGGCCGATCCGCACCGGGGTAGACGACCAGGTCTTGACGTCGTCCTGACCCGAGACCGCCAGCCGCGAGAGTGACGACGAGACGAAGAAGTCTCCTCCGGTGAGCGGGAGGCGCTGAGAGAGCGTGGCCGTGAGGGCGGAATTGGTGAGGTTCTGGGGCCGGAAGAGGGTGCTGCCGTCCGGCTGCACCACCTGGATGATCGAGCGGTTGTAGGTCGGCACGGTGCCGCTCAAGGAGAGCCGCGGCAGGAAGTCCGAGTAGAAGGCCTGATCCCGGTAGCGCGCCGCCTCGCGACCGGCCTCCGCCGCCTTGATCCGATCGCCCTGCTCGAGCCCGAGCGCGATGGCCTGGCGAAGCGTCAGTTGGGTCTGGGCCGCCACCGCTGGCACGCAGAGCAAGGCGAGCAACGCGCCGAGGCGGACGCCGGGCGCCAGTCGGGGGCAACGATCTCTTGTCATGGCCATCACTCGTAGCGGAGGCAGGCGACCGGATCCTGGTAGGCCGCTCGGTAGGCGGGCATGATTCCGAAGACCAGCCCGACGGAGAACGAGACCCCGAAGGCGACCGCCACCGAGGCGTAGGACACGATGGTGTGGATTCCGGCGAACCGCTCGATCCCCGCGCTCAGGCCGGTGCCGACCAGGATGCCGGCTACGCCGCCCGCCACGCTGATGATCACGGCCTCGCTCAGGAACTGCATCAGGATCTCGTGCCGGGTCGCGCCCACCGCGCGCCGAACGCCGATCTCCCGGATCCGCTCGAGCACCGACGCCAGCATGATGTTCATGATCCCGATCCCGCCGACCACCAGGGAGATCGAGGCGATCGCGCCGAGCACGACGTTGAAGATGTTCTTGGTCCGCTGCTCCTGTTGGAGGAGCAGCTCGGGCACGGTGATCTCGAAGTCGACCACCGTATTGTGCCGTCGGGTGAGGAGCCGCCGAATCACGTCGGCGGTGCCGGGCACCAGAGTGGACTGCTCGACCCGGACGATCACCCGGTCGAGCTGGTTGCGGTTGGTGCGCTCCTGACGCGCCTCCTCCGATTCCTCCTCGCCGTCGTTCCGGGTGAAGTTGCCCTCGCGGGAGGCGGCCTCCACGTCGCGCTGGGTGAGCCGGGCCCGGTCGCGGAAGCGGAGCAGCATGGTGTGGACCGGGACGTAGACGTCCATCCCGGCGTCGCGGATGCCGAGCCGCTGGGCGGTCTCGCTGCTGACCCGGCGGTCGCGGAGGACGCCCACCACGGTGACCCAAACCTCGCCCACCTTGAGCCGCTTGCCGAGCGGGTTCTCCGTGGTGAAGAAGCGGGTCCGTACCCCGGAGCCGATGATCGCCACCGGGAGGCCGTTCCGCACCTGGGTCTCGTTGAACCAGTCGCCGCTCTCGAGCTCGAGATTGGTGAGCCGAAAGTAGGTGGTGTCGACGCCCACCACCTTGCCGGTCCGGCGCCGGCCCTCCCGGGTCAAGCTGGTGTTGACCACGATCTCGGCGCTGGTGGCCTCGACCACGGGAATCACCTTCTCGATCGCCTGCACGTCGGCGTAGGTGAGCCCGGGGCTGAACTTCTTGACCTGCCGGTCCGGCGTCTGCTGGCCCTGGAGCTGCTCCTCCCTCTGCTCGACGAACGGGGCGACCACGATGTTGTTGGAGCCCAGGAGCCGCATCTGCTCCAGGATCTCCTGCTCAGCGCCTCGCCCGATGGCCAGCATCGCGATCACCGAGGCCACGCCGAACAGGATCCCGAGCGAGGTGAGCAGCGCGCGGAGGGTGTTGTGACGGACCGCCTCCGCCGCGGTCCGCATGCTGAAGCCGACGCTGGCGCGAAGCTCCGTCGCGATGCGCCGAAGGGTCTCGCGATCGAGGGGCACGAAGCGGCTAGCTCGGCGTGCGCCGGCTCGGGCTCGGCTTGGCGGCGGCCGGCTTCGGCCCGGGCTCCGCCGGCGAGGTGAGCGGCACGGTGGTCGTGCCCGTGTCGCCCGTCGCGCCAGCCGGTCGCTCGGCGCTTCCCGGCAGTCGGACCAGCTCGAGCTCCGCCTTGTTGGCCGGCGGGGTGAGCAACACCCGCTCGCCCTCGTCGAGGCCCTGGAGAATGACGACCTCGTCGTCGTTCATCGTGCCGGTGGCGACCTCCTGCTTGACGACCCGGCCACCCGATTGCTTGAACACGAACGCGACCCCATCCTCGCCGTCCACGGCGTCGAGCGGAACGAAGAGCACGTTGGGGATTCGCGCGGCCTCGATCACGTTCCCGGTGGTCATGCCCGGCCGAAGGGTGGTGTCGGACTCGGCCACCTGGATCCGCACCTCGAACACCTTGGCGTCAGTGTTGGGCCGCTGCTCGCCGACGTTGGCCACGCCGGTGACTTTGCCGGTGAGCTGCTTGGTCGGATCCGCGTCGAGCGTGAGGGTGACGGGCTGATCGACGGCCACTTTGCGCACGTCGATCTCGTTCACGTAGGTGACGGACTCCATCTGGGTGAGATCGGGCAGCGTGGCGACGGTCGGGTCCCAGGCGGACACCTGGGAGCCGGTGGTCCGCTTCCTCCCGTTCCACTCCTTCACGTAGATCACCATGCCGGGCGCGGGCGCCCTGATGGTGAAGCCCGCCATGACGCCCTGGACGATCGCCAGCTTGTTCTTCTGACGCTCGAGGTCGGCGCCGACCTCGCGCATCTTGGCCTGGGCCTGCTCGGTCTTGGTCTTGAGGTCCACCTTGGCCTGCGCGAGCGCCCGTTCCGCCTTCTCGTGATCGATCTCGGCCTGGCGCCGGATGGTGGGTGCCTCGTAGACGGCCTGCTCCTTGGCGAGCTTCTTCTCCTCGAGCGCGAGCTCCAGGGTGCGAAGCTCCTCGCGCGCCTTCGAGAGGTTGAGCGTCGAGTCGAGCATCGCCTGCTCGTAGACGGCTTCCGCCTTGGAGAGATTGAGGGTCACCTCCGCCAGCTTGGTGGCGAGCGTCGAGCGATCGAGCTCGGCCACGACGTCGCCCGCCTTGACGACCGTGCCTTCGGGCACGATCGAGGCGATCCGCATCTGGTAGACCTCGGCCTGCTGGGTGTTCGGCGGACCGGTGATCTTGACGTCTTCGCGGGCGCGGAGCTCGCCGGCCGTCGCCACGGTGACCGCGAAGTCGCCTCGCTGGACCACCGCGGTGATCGCGGAGTCGCTGCTGCCGGCGTCACCCGCGAACCACCAAATGCCTATCAGTGCGAGACTTAGCCCGGTGACCCCGAGCCGAAGCCACCGCCGTACGGAGAGAGCCACGACTACCCTCCTCTGGTTCCCGATGGCGATTGGTACGCTGTTCCCTAGAGCTTAGATGACCGCCGCCGGACGGGCGTTGCGTCCCGCGAGTCGGCGACCCGTGCAGCGCCCCCATCACGTTTGGATTGCGCCATTGCGGCCCGATACCGGCCGAATGACAATGGGATGACAGTTGGATTACGAGCGGAGCGGGTCGTGGGTGTCGCCGGCCAGCGGAAGCGTGAACGTCACCGTCGTGCCCTGCCCGAGCGCGCTCTCGATCGATGCGGTTCCACCGTGGGCCTCGACGAGGCTCTTAACGATCGCTAAACCGAGGCCGGCGCCGCCTCCGCCGGCCCGGGCGCGCGCGGGGTCGGAGCGGTAGAGCCGCTCGAACACCCGACCGATGTGCTCCTCGGCAATACCGCGGCCGCGATCGGTGATCGAGACCGCCGCCTGTCCGTCGACCGCGCGCGCGGCGATGGTGATCGGCGCGTCGGCCCGACCGTGTGTGATCGCGTTCTCGATCACGTTGCGAAAGATCTGGCCGAGACGGTCCGGGTCGGCGGAGACCGAGAGCTCGCCCGGGATCACGATCTCGAACGCGCCGGACGGCGCCCGACCGCTCTGGATGAAGCCCGTCGCGGCGCGCCGAGCTTCCGGCTCCAAGCGCAGTGGTTGGCGATCGATCGAGAGCCGCCCCGCGTCGGCTCGGGCCAGCTCGCCGAGGTCGTCGACCAGTCGCTCGAGCAGGGTCGCTTCCTCGTGCAACGAGGCCAACGCCTCGGGTGTCGGTTGCCGGAGCCGGTCTTGGAGCGCCTCGATCTGGCCCCGAAGGTTGGTGAGCGGGGTCCGGAGCTCGTGCGCGACGTCGCGGATCAGGCGTCGCCTGGTCGCCTCCGAGCGCTCGAGCGTTTGCGCGAGCTGATCGATCGCGTGGCCGAGCGGGCGGAACTCGGAGGTGGGCAGCTCGCCGACCCGGGCGCCGTAGTCGCCCGCTCCTACGCGCTCCACGGCTTTGGCGAAGCGGTCGAGCGGCTCGAGCATTCGACCCGAGAAGAAGACCGCGGCGACCGCCGCGGCGAGCAGCAAGCCGAGGACGGGTAGCCAGAGACGTCGGTCATAGGCGCTGGTGAAGTGCCGCTCGGTGGAATCGGTGATCCGTCGCTCGAGCGGGACGCCGAACGCGTATCCGGCGGTGTCGCCCGCAGCCGTCCGGAACGGGGTGGCGCCTTTGAGCGCGATGGCGGTCCTGCTGCCCGCGCCGGAGAGGTCGATCGTGAGGAAGCCGTCGGGCGCGAGCTTGGCCTGGGCGCCGAGCCAGCTCGGATCGGGCGACACGCGAACCCGGCCACTGGCGTCGATCACGACCATCTCGGCCGAGTCGCTTCGCGCGGCCGCCTCGACGCCCGGCCAGCCACCGGAGCGATAAGCGGTCTCGATCGCATCGATGTCGAG
Organism: Gemmatimonadales bacterium; assembly: GCA_050184075.1. GTDB lineage: Bacteria > Gemmatimonadota > Gemmatimonadetes > Gemmatimonadales > GWC2-71-9 > SHZU01. The sequence goes on along the minus strand of JBFXAS010000021.1, from coordinate 5,877 downwards.
CGCCCGCTCACCGACCTTGGCTCGCTCCACGATCGCGCGGACCCCGATCTGCGCCGAGCGGCGGGTGTAGAGCGCGAGCACGGCGACCGTGGCGGCCACCACCACCATCACCAGCAGGGCGAGCTGCGAACGGAGGCTACCCACCGCGACAGGCCTCGGCGGAGAGCCGGTAGCCGATTCCGAAGACGGTGACGATGCACGACGGTCCGTTGGCCGAGTCGAGCTTGCGGCGGAGATTCTTGATGTGCGCGTCGACGGTGCGGAGGTCGGGCGCGCCACCTTCGGGCAGCGCGCGATCGGCGAGCTCTTGACGCTCGAAGACCTTGCCGGGAGCGGCGGCCATCGCCTGGAGGAGGCGGAATTCCGTGGGACTCAGCTCCAGCTCGCGCTCGCCGAGCCAGGCGGTGTGCCCCGCAGGGTCGAGGGCCAGGCGGCCCACCCGGATCAGGTTGCGTCGGTGCCCGCCCCGGAGGCCGGTGCGTCTCAAGACCGCTTCAGCGCGCGCCAGGAGCTCGCGCGGGCTGAACGGCTTGGTGACGTAGTCGTCGACGCCGGCCTGAAAGCCCTCGAGCCGGTCCTCCTCCTCGACCATCGCGGTGAGCATGATCACTGGGGCGTCGGAGTCGCGGCGGAGCCGGCGGCAGAGCTCGACGCCGTCGAGTCCGGGCAGCATCCGATCCAGGACGACCAGGTCGAACGACTCCCGGGTCGCCAGCTCCAGGCCGCGACTCCCGTCGTGGGCGACGGTGACGCGGAAGCCACCGTGCCGCAAGTAGAGCGACACGGTGTCCGCGGTCTTGTAGTCGTCTTCGATGACCAGCGCGGTCCGCACCAAGGCCCGCCCGCGAGAAGGCTGCTCTAGAGCGGCAGCGCGTACCGCTCCAGGGTGTTCAAGCCGTCGTCGTCGACCTGGACGGCATAGAGGGCGGCCTTGCCGAAGCCGACCAGGCGACGTCCCTCCGGGAATCGTACGCTGCCAATCAGGTTACCGTCCGGACCGAAGACGTCATAGAGGCGGCTCTGGCCGGCGGGGACGCTGCGGGACACCCAAAGGCGGCCGGTGCCCTCCGCGACGACCGCCGTGGCGTCGAAGTACGGCTTCTCCGCCGGGAAGTTGAGCCCGGACAGGTCGGGCTCCTGGCCCCCGGCCCCTCGGCGGAAGGAGACTCGGACGTCGCCGTTGTTGGCCTCGACGGCCACCCCGATCCCGCCGCTCAGCTGCTGCTGGAGGGCCCATTCCTCCTTCTCCTTCGACCCGATCCGGACCTTGTCGACGGCCACCGGACGACCCGATCTGGTGCCCGAGGCGCCGATCCAGTCGACGTGGTAGTCCCCGACCCGGGCCACGCCCACGCTGCCGTTGGGGGCCACCGCCCAGCCGTCGGTGCCGGCGAACGGGATCGCTCGCATCCGTACCTCGCGCTGATTGGCCCCGCCCGAAGACTGCCGGTCGATCGACGGTAGCTTGACCCGGCCGACGGTGTCGACCTTGCCTCGCGGGTCGATCCGGAGCAGCTCGGTGGAGTCCTGCCCCATGGCGGAGCCTTGGAAGTAGACCCGCCCGGTGGCGTCGACCCCGCGGGGGATCACGAACGCGGGCGGGCGCCCCGCGCCGGGATTGAAGGTGCCGACGGTCATCGGCAGGCTCCGCCCGAAGCTCCCGTCGGCGGCCAGGATCGAGAGCCGGGCGTTGCCCAGATCGACGATCAGGGTGCTGTCGCCCGGGAAGGGCCAGGCCGCGTCTGGCTGCCGGTACTCGCCGGGTCCCTGCCCCTCCCGGCCCAGCTGTCTGGCGGCTCGAAAGGCGGGATCGACGACGACCACTTTGCCGTCGAGCGGGGCCGCCACCACCACGCGTCCGTCCGACAGCTCGCGGACGGAATTCACCAGGCCGAACGGCTCCTTCAAGGTGGCTGCCGCGGCACCGAGCCGGGTCTCCTTCGGCGTCTGGGCCGGGGCGTAACCCGGCATCAGTAGGATGGCGGCGACTACCGGGACTTCGAACACGCGCATGGCGAGCTTCCTCCGAATGACGGTCGTGGATGTCGTAGGTCGACAGGTTAAGGATGCCGGAGCCGTGAACGAGTTGTGAACTGGTCGATTTCGTCGTCCGCCTGGGGCCGGCGGCGACGCGATCGGAGCCCGCCGCGGCCCCCCGATCGAATAGCCGACCCGCTATTCCGGCGGTAGCTTGAGCGGAGGCGGGCGACTGGCCCGCCGAGACTTCGGGATCAGCTATGTCCAAGACGACGAACCGCGCCAAGAAGGGTCGCGCCGAGCGGCCGACCGACAATGGACCGATGCCGGGCCCGGAGAGCCTCGATCAGGTCCGGGACATCCTGTTCGGCGGTCAGATGCGAATGGTCGAGACCCGGCTCCAGGGGCTGGAAGAGAGGTTGCTCCGGGAGAGCCAGGGGGTCCGCGCGGAGCTGAGTCGGCAGATCGCCGATCTGGAGGGATCGCTCCGCAAAGAGCTCGAGGGTCTGACCGAGCGGGTCCAGACCGAGCGCGCCAGGCGCGCCGAGGAGCTCAAGGCGCTGGGCTCCGATCTCAAAGAGGCGATCAAGGCGCTGGAGAAGCGCCACGGCAAGCTGGAGGAGGCGGCCGGTCTCGCGGACGCCGAGCTCCGCGATCAGATCCTCGCCCATTCCGCCGCGCTCTCGGCCGAGCTCTCGCAGCTCGGGTCGAAGCTGGCCTCCGATCTCGAGCAGGCGGCGGCCCGGCTCGACGCCGACAAGCTCGACACCAGCCGGCTCGCGGGATTGATCGGTCAGCTCGCGGTCGAGCTGGGCGACGCGCCACGGTCCGCCAAGGGATCGTCGCGGGGATAGCTCCTTGACCACGGAAGCCGATTCGCCGGAGGCGGGCGAACGAAACGGCCAGCCCGAGTCGGCCGCCTTCGACCGCCTCCGCGACCTCCTGGTCGGACCGGAGCGTCAGCGACTCGAGGACGCGGAGCGGGAGCTCGAGGAGGCCCGGCTCACCCCCGAGCGGTTGGCAGAGCATCTGCCGGAAGCCGTTGCGATCCGCGGGCGTCAGGATCGTCGCCTCGCCCGGGCGCTGACCCCGACCGTCGAGCGCGCCCTCCGCGAGTCCGTCCGCCGCAATCCCCGCGAGCTGGCCGCGGCGATCTTTCCGGTCCTGGGCCCCGCCATCCGCAAGGCCGTCGCCGAGACGATGGCCGGTCTGGTCCGCACCATCAACACCGCCATCCAGCACAGCTTCTCCGTCCGGGGGCTGAAGTGGCGCTGGGAGGCATGGCGGAGCGGGCTTCCCTACGCCCAGATCCTGATCCGGCATGCGCTCGTCTATCGAGTCGAGCAGATCTACCTGATCCACGCCGAGACCGGTCTGCTCCTCGCTCACGTGGCGCAGCCCGACCTGGCCGCGCCTAACGCCGATCTGGTCTCCGGCATGCTCACGGCCATTCAGGACTTCGTCTCGGATTCCTTCGGCCCGCAGGGCTCGGGTGGCCGGCTTCGCACCTTCAGCGTCGGCGAGCTCACCGTCCTGGTCGAGCCGGGGCCGGACGCAGTCCTGGCGGCCGTGGTCCGGGGGCAGGCGCCGGATGGCCTCCTCGAGACTCTCCAGGCCACGGTCGAGTCGGTCCATCTCGACTACGCCGAGGCGCTGGCGGAGTTCGAGGGCGACACCGCACCCTTCGCCTCGGCGGTCGGTCGGCTGGCGGAGTGTCTGGAGACCGTCCTCACCACGGATCGGCCCGACCCCGCGAAACGGGTCTGGCTGGTCTGGGCGGCGCCGCTCGTCGTGCTGCTGGTCGGCTGGGGCTGGCTCCGGGTTCGCGCCAACCAGCGCTGGGACGACGCGGTCGCGGCGATCGATGCCTCGCCTGGCCTGGTCGTGGTGGAGGCTGCGAGGGGCTTCCGCCGCGCGAGTCTGCGCGGGCTCCGGGATCCGCTCGCCGCGTCGCCCAAGGTGCTGGCGGCCGGGTTCGGGCTCGACACCACGGCGCTCGACGATCGCTGGGAGCCCTACCAGTCGCTCGAGCCGGCGATGGTCGTGGCGCGGGCCCGGGCCGCGCTGCGGGCGCCGGCGTCGCTGTCACTCGAGCTTCGGGGCGCCGATTCGCTGCGGGTAAGCGGCCGCGTGCCGGTCGCCTGGCTGTGGGCCGCCCGGGCGACCCCGCTTCCGGCCGGGATCAATCGGATCGACTATTCAGCGCTGGTGCCGGTGCTCCCCGCGGAAGCGGAGAGCCATCGGCGGGAGTTGGAGGCGATCCGGGTGCTGTTCGCGGTGGGGTCGGCCGATCTCGACGCGGCCGCCCGGGCCGCGGTCCGGACGATCGCCGGGGCGCTGCGCGGGCTGCAGGCGGCGCTCGAGCCGACCGGCACCCGTGGGGTGCTCGAGCTCACCGGTCGGACCGACCCGACCGGACGGGACGACGCCAATCAGGCGCTCAGCCAGTGGCGGGTCGACGGGGTGCGCAGGGCCCTGATCGCCGCGGGCGTGCCGCCCGAGCAGCTGAGTGGACGAGGGATCGGCAGCAGCGCGCCGATCGCCGCCCCGGCGGCCGCCGACCGCGAGCGCGTGAACCGCAGCGTGTCGCTCACGATCGGCCTGGAGCCGGTTGCCTCCAAGGGAACGCCATGATTCAAAAGAAGGTGTGCATGGTGGGGGTCTACGGCACCGGCAAGACCTGCCTGGTCCAGCGCTTCGTCCATTCGATCTTTTCGACTCGCTACCAAAGCACGGTCGGTGTCAAGATCGACCGCAAGGTGGTGGTGGTGGGTGAGGAGCCCGTCACCCTGCTGCTCTGGGATCTCGAGGGTCGCGACCACAGCCACGACATCGCGCCGAGTTATCTGCGTGGGGCCCACGGCCTGCTCTACGTGGTCGACGGAACCCGTCGCGACACCCTGGATCAGGTCTTCGAGCTGCGTGACCTGGCCGAGCGGGCCGCGGGCCCCGTGCCGTCGGTGATCGCGCTCAACAAGAACGACTTGCGCGACGACTGGGTGCTCGAGTCGGGCGACATCGATCGGCTCGCGTCCGCGTCGTGGCATCCGCTTCGCACCAGCGCCAAGACCGGCGAAGGCGTCGAGGCGGCCTTCGGGTGGCTCGCCCGCGCGACGGTGGGCGGCGCGGACAAGGCGGACCCGTGACAGGAATCGACGTCGACTGCTTCGGCCTGACTCACGTCGGCAGAGTCAGAGGCAACAACGAGGACCAGTTCCTGGTGGCCACGCTCGAGAAGCAGATGCGGATCGAGCACAGCAGCGTCGAGCTGGAGCCGCTGAGCGGCGGGTCTTTCGGCGGGCGGGCCCGGCTGCTGATGGTGGCCGACGGCGTGGGCGGGCGAGCCGGTGGCGAACTCGCGTCGCGAGTGGCGGTCCGCGGCCTCTCCGAGTACGCCGCGCAGGCCGCGGGGTGCTTCCAGCGCTTCAACGTGAGCCAGGAAGCCGACTTCCTGAGCGGACTCGAGCAGGGCATCCGCCGGACCCACGAGCTCCTGATCGAGCGCTACGGGTCCCGGGCTCCGGCGACCACGCTGACGATGGCGGTCCTGGCCTGGCCGCGCACCTACATCATTCACGTGGGCGACAGCCGGGCCTACCGGCTGTGCGGACGCACCAAGGCCTTCCAGCAGGTCACCCGGGACCAGACCCTCGGCGAGTATCTGGTCGACGCCGGGGTCTGGAGCGAGGCGCAGGCCACCCGGGCCCAGACCGGCGGTGCGCTGGCCAGCGCGATCGGCGGTTCCGAGCTCCGGCCGACCATCAACGTCGTGGACCACGAGCCCGGCGACGCCCAGGTGCTCTGCACCGACGGGCTGACCAAGCACGTGGGCGACGAGGAGATCGGGCAGATCGTGGGCGCCGCGATAAGCGCGGAGAGCGCCAGTCGCCAGCAGGTCGA
>JBFXAS010000020.1:0-34515 GCA_050184075.1 Gemmatimonadales bacterium | reverse complement strand
CAGCTTCTATGGCCTCGCCCCGATCCTCTACGTGGTGCGGGTGGACGAGACTACCCTGCCCGACGGGCTCCGGATCTCGGTCACCAACGCCCGGCAGCTCGGCAACTCGCTCTCCCAGCTCGCGGATCTCAAGAACGGCGAGCTCCATCGCGCCGACTTCTTCGCGACGGACAGCCTGACCCCGGCGCTCCGTGCGGCCGTCGCCGAGCGGCGGGCGCTCGGTGCGATCTACGAGGCGATCCCGGACAGCGCCCGCGCCTCCGTTCCCGCCGATCGATCGGTGAGTGGGGAGCCGGGTGCCGCCGGCATCTCGCGAGACCGAGCCGACAGCACCGCCATCCGGGGAGCCTACCAATCGGTCACGGGCAGCCTCTCGGCGCCGATCGCGGAGCGGAGCGGCCTCGCCCGGGTGAGTCTCGCCGGCAGCGCGCCGCCGCCACCCGCGAACGGCGATCGGATCATGGTGTCGGTTCCTGCGGGAACGGTCCCGGCCGACGGCCATGCGCTGGTCGCGGTGCGGGTCCAGGTGGTGCGCCCGGGCGCCCCGGCGACGGACGGCGTCCCGGTCACCCTCGAGAGCAGTCTCGGCCGCTGGCAGGTGGACGACCGCGATCCGGCGGAGCCCGGGGTTCAGACCATGCTCGCCCGCGGCGAGGCCACCTTCGGCCTGATCGCCTCGGCGGTCGAGGGCGTGGGCGAGGTGCGCGTGACGGCCGGGAGTCTCGCACAGACCGCCACGGTGGTCTTCGTCCCGGCCCTCCGCCCGATGGTGGCCGCTGGCCTGCTGCAGGGACGGATCGACTTCCGGTCGCTCAGCAAGGGCGCCCTGGTGAGTGCGGTCCCGTCGGACGGATTCGAGCAGGAGCTCCGCGACCTCGCCACCACGAGCGACGATGGTCTCGACCGAGCCGCCGGCCGCGGGGCGCTCTTCCTCAAGGGCAAGGTGCAGGGCAAGTACCTGCTGACCGTGGCCTACGATTCGGAGCGAGATCCACAGCGGCAGCTCTTCCGCGACATCCGTCCCGAAGAGTTCTACCCGGTGTACGGCGACGCCTCGGTGCGGGAGTACGGCGCGCAGAGCTACGAGCGGCTCTATGTCCGGGTCGACCGCGATCGGAGCTTCTTCCTCTACGGTGACTTCGCCACCCCGGCGCCGAGCGAGAGCCGCGAGCTCGGCGCGTATCTCCGCACCCTGACCGGCGCCGTGCAGCGGATCGAGCACGAGCGAGTCCAGCTCTCGGCCTTCGCGAGCCGGTCGGAGAATCGGCAGGTAGTGGACGAGATCCGCGGCCGGGGCGTCTCGGGTCCGTACGAGCTGAGCCGCGGCGACGGCCTGGTCAACAGCGAGCGGATCGAGCTGCTCACCCGCGACCGCAACCAACCGGCCCGGATCCTCCGGCTCGAGCCGATGCGGCGCTTCGTCGATTACACCATCGAGCCGCTGAGCGGTCGAATCCTGTTCCGCCGGCCCGTGCCGAGCGTCGATGCCGACCTCAATCCCGTCTCGATCCGGGTGAGCTACGAGCTCGAGCGTGATGGCGGGTCGGAGTGGGTCTACGGCGGCGACGCCCAGCTCCGACTGTCCCGTCGTCTGGAGCTCGGGGCGGCGGCGGTGCACGAGGACGATCCGCTCGACAGCTTCGACTTGCTGAGCCTGAATGGCGCCCTCCGGATCACGCCCCACACCGTGGTCCAGGCGGAGTGGGCGCGGACCGACGGCAGCGCGCGCGACGCGGGCGACGCGGGGCGGATCGAGCTCCGCCACCAGGGCGGGCGGCTCGACGCCCACCTCTTCGGCGCACAGAGCGATTCGAGCTTCTCCAACTCGTCCTCCTCGTTCGGGGGCGGGCGTCGCGAGCTTGGCGCCTCGTTCGGCTATCGGCTCGACGAGCGGACCCGCCTGCTCGGCCACGCCCTGAGCACCCAGGACCGGCGGGCCGACGGACGGCGCGACGGCGCGCTCCTGGCCGTCGAGCGGCGGCTCGGCCGCGACGTCAGGGCCGAGGTCGGCTATCGCTACGGCCACGAGACAGCCGCGCCCGCGGACGGCCTCGCCCAGGCGCCCAACGAAACCAACGCGCTCCACACCCGGATCTCGGTGGACTTCGGCGACTCGCTCTCGAGTGGTCTCCGCCGGGGAGCGGTCTTCGGTGAGTACGACCAGGACCTCGAGCACGGGGATCAGCGTCGTGGCGCCTTCGGCGCCCACTATCAGCTCCTGCCCCGGCTCCGACTCTACGGCCGGCACGAGTTCCTCTCCTCCTTCGCGGGTCCGTTCGCCCTCAACGGCGACCAGCGCACCCAGGCCACCGTGATCGGGTTCGATGGCGGCTACGCCGAGGACGGCCAGGTGTTCAGCGAGTATCGCCTGCGGGACGGGCTGAGCGGCCGAGACGGCGAGGCGGTGATGGGGCTCCGGAACCGCTGGACGGTGGCGCGCGGGCTCCGCCTCGACGCCTCGTTCGAGCGGATCCACCCGACCACCGGCGGCTCGACGGTGGGTGAGGCGACGGCCGTGGCCGGCGGGATCGAGTACAGCAGCAGTCCCGATTGGCGCGGCACCGCCCGGCTCGAGGTGCGTGACGCGGCGAGCGGCACCACGCTGCTCGCGACCGCCGGCTATGCCCGCAAGCTCTCCGACGACTGGACCACGCTCGGGCGGATCTTCTGGAACGATCTGGAGCAGGACCAGGTCCGCACCCGCGGGCAACTCGGCCTGGCGTGGCGGCAGACCAGCGAGTCCCGCGTCAACGGCCTGGCCCGTCTCGATCGGCGCTTCGAGCGGCTCGGTGTCGCGGGCGCCGGCCAGGCCACCCACGGCGCCACCGTGCTGAGCGCCCACCTCAACTGGCAGGCGACCGATCACCTCGTGCTGAGTGGCCGCTGGGCCTCGAAATGGGCGAGCGATTCGAGCGCCGGCCTCGAGTCGGCCACCACCGCGCACCTCGCGATGGTGCGCGGCATTCAGGACATCGGCCGCTCATGGGACCTCGGGGTCCAGGCGAGCACCCTCTCGGTGGTCGACGCCGGCCGCCGCTTCGGTCTCGGGGTCGAGCTGGGCCGCCGGATCATCGACGATCTCCGGCTCGCGGTCGGCTACAACCTGTTCGGGCTCCGCGACCGCGACATCCCGGACACCGAGTACACGCTCCGCGGCGCCTACGTCCGCTTCGACATCAAGTTCGACGAGCGACTCTTCGGCCGCGATCGCTGACCGTCGTGGCCGGGCGCGGGGGCATCGGGTACATTCCTCCGCGATGGCTCGTCCCGAACACGAATCCCCGCCCGCTGGCGCTCCGGACCCGGACGCCGGCGCGCCGCCGCCGCCCTTCGCCGTCACACTCACCCGGGTGCTGCTCGTCCAGGTGATCACGCTGGCGGCGCTCTGGCTCCTGCAGAGCCGCTACCATCGTTAGGCCGGCTCCGTGCATCCCCTGAACTGGACGATCCTGGTCGTCTACATCGGCTACGTCCTCTGGGACGGAATTCGGCGCGCCAAGGGCACCCACGAGATCGAGGGCTACTTCCTCGCCAACCGGAGCCTGCCCTGGTGGGCGGTCGGGCTCTCCGTGATGGCCACCCAGCTCTCGGCCGTGACCATGATCGGCACCACGGGGCAGGGCGCCACCGACGGGCTCCGCTTCGTCCAGTTCTACTTCGGGCTCCCGCTCGCGATGGTGATTCTGGGCGTCACGCTGGTGCCCTTTCTCCGGGGCGCGCGGGTCTACACCGCCTACGAGTATCTCGAGCGCCGCTTCGACTCCAAGACCAGGAGCTTCACCGCCTTCCTCTTCCTGCTCTCCCGCGGGACGTCGGCTGGCACCATCATCGCGGCGCCCGCCGTGGTCTTCTCGGCGATCTTCGGCTGGGATCTGGCCTGGTCCGTGGCGCTGATCGGCGTGCCGACGGTGATCTACACGATGATCGGCGGGGTGCAGGCGGTCACCTGGGCCGACGTGAAGCAGATGGTCCTGATCGTGGCCGCCCTGGTGGCGGTGGTGGTGGTGCTCCTCCTCAAGCTGCCGGTCTCGCCGGACGACGCGCTCGCGATCGCCGGCGCGAGCGGCCGGCTCCGGGTGTTCGACTTCTCGTTCAACCTGACCGAGACCTACACCTTCTGGTCGGGCATCCTGGGCGGGACCTTCCTGATGCTCTCATACTTCGGCACCGACCAGAGCCAGGTGCAGCGCTACCTCGCCGCCAAGTCGGTCGCGGCGGCGCGGACCTCGCTGCTGATGAGCGCCTACTGGAAGATCCCGCTCCAGGCGCTGGTCCTGCTGGTGGGCGTCCTGGTCTTCGTGTTCTACCTCTTCCAGGCGCCGCCACTGCTCTTCAACCCCGCCCACGAGCGCCAGGTGCGGGACGCCGAGCCGACGGCGCTCGCCTCGCTGGAGCAACGGTTCGCAGGCGCGGTCGAGGACCGAGCGGTCGCGGCCCGTTCCGCCGCCACGGCCCGCGCGGGCCCCGATCCGGCCGCCGCCGCGAGCGCGATGGACGCCTTCCGGGCGAGCGAGGCCCGGGTCCAGTCGGTTCGCACCGAGGCGCTCGAGCTGACCGAGCGCGTCACGGGCGAGTCGGCGCGGGACGTGAACTACATCATTCCCCGCTTCGTGCTCGACGACCTGCCACTCGGCCTGGCGGGAATCTTTCTCGCCGCGGTGCTCGCGGCCGCGATGTCGAGCATCGCCGCCGAGCTCAACTCGCTATCCACGGCCACGGTCGTGGACTTCTATCGGCGCTGGATCCGCCGGGAGGCGAGCGACGCCCATTTCCTGAGGGTCTCGCGGCTCGCGACGGCGTTCTGGGGGCTCTTTGCCTGTGTGGTCGCCACGTTCGCCGCCACGCTCGGCTCGCTGATCGAGGTGGTGAACCGCTTCGGCTCGTTCTTCTACGGCTCGATCCTCGGCGTCTTCCTGCTCGGGATGACTCCGTTCGCGCGGGGGACGGGCGCCTTCGTCGGCCTCCTGGCCGGGATGGGCGCGGTGGCCGCGGTCACCTTCGGCGCGCCATCGGTCTCCTTCCTCTGGCACAACCTGATCGGCGCCGTGACCGTGCTCGTGGTCGGTGGCGCCGTCAGCCTGGCGGCCGGCGGTCGCCGAGCCAGCTAGCGGGCGGGCAGCGCGTACGCCACCACGAAGTCGCCGAGGGCGGTGCCCATCCGGTTGTGCCCGCCGGCGGCGATCGCCACGAACTGGCGCCCGCTCACCTCGTAAGTCATCGGTGTCGCGATCCCACCCGCCGGTAGCTCGACTTGCCAGAGCAGCTCGCCGGACTCGACGTCGAAGGCCCGCAGGTGCTGGTCCGTCGTCGCGGCGATGAAGACCAGACCGCCGGCCGTCACCATCGGGCCGCCGAAGGTGATCGAGCCCCACTGCTGCGCCTCCGCAGGCGCGTCGGGCAACGGCATCGAGCCCAGCGGAATCTCCCAGCGCTTCTCGCCGGAGGAGAGGTCGATCGCCGTCAGCAGGCCCCAGGGCGGCCTCGAGCAGGGCAGGCCGCTCGGCGAGACGAACGCCCCGCGCGACATGGTGTACGGCGTGCCCTGCTGATTCCCCTCGGTCGGGCTCGATCGCCGGTGCAGTCGCACCCACATCGGCAGCCGCAGGTGGTTGACGATCAGCAGGCCCCGGCCCCGGTCGAAGGCCACACCGCCCCAGTTGATGCCGCCGCCGAAGCCCGGATACTCGATGATGCCCTCGAGGCTCGGCGGTGTGAACATCGCCGACCCGGACAGCTTCGCGAACTCGGCCCGGCAGTACGCCAGGTCGCTCGGCGTGACGCCCCAGAGATCTGCCTCGGTCAGGCCCAACGGATGGAGCGGATCGGGCGTGGTCGGGAAGGGCTGAGTCGGCGACGCCTGCTCGCCCGGGATCGTGCTGGCCGGCACGGGGCGCTCCTCGACCGGGAAGATCGGGGTCCCCGTAGCGGGGTCGAGGAAATAGAGGAAGCCCATCTTGGTCGCCGCGACCACGGCGCGCTGTTCCCGTCCGTCCTTCCGGACCGTGACCAGTGACGGCTGCGCCGCGACATCGTAGTCCCAGAGGTCGTGGTGGACGACCTGGAAGTGCCACACCACCCTTCCCGTCCGCGCTTCGAGCGCCACGACCGAGTTGGCGTAGCGATTCGAGCCGGGTCGCTCGCCGCCGTAGAAGTCGGGCGCGGCCGATCCGGTCGGCACGAAGACGTAGCCGAGCGACGAGTCGACGCTGAGCGGCGGCCAGGCGTTGGCGCCGCCGGTCCTGGCGGCCGCGGCCGGAGTCCACTCGCCGTACATCGGATCGTCCGCCGAGCGCGGGATCGGATCCCAGGCCCAGCGCTGCTCGCCCGTCCGCGCGTCGTAGCCGCGGACCACGCCGTGCTCCATGTCGACCCGCCGGTTGTCGCCCATCGAGGAGCCCACGATCACCACGTCGCCCAGCACCGCGGGCGGCGAGGTCACCCCGTACTGTCCCACCTGCACCCGCCCGACACCGCGGTCGAGTCGCACGGTGCCGCCCTCGCCGAAGTCGGCGCACGGCGTTCCGTCCTTCGCGTCGAGCGCCAGCAGTCTGGCGTCGATCGTGCCGAAGAAGATCCGTCGGCCGCAGGGCACCTCCGGACGCTCCGTGTCGGCCCAAGAGGCGACGCCCCGGGAGATCAATCCCTCGTTGCGCTCCTGCTCCACGTCGATCTCAGGATCGTGGCGCCAGAGGAGCGCGCCCGTGGCGGGGTCGAGCGCCACCACGCGGTTGAACGGCGTGCTGACATAGAGTCGGCCCGCGGCCTCGATCGGCGTCGCCTCGAACTTGTAGTCGGTCCGGTGACAGCGGGCGCAGCTCGCGACGGGACCGGCCATCGAGCTGTCCTGGTGCGAGGCGTCGCCGGTGTGGGCGGTCCAGGCGAGCGCGAGCCGGCTGACGTTGCTCCGATCGATTTGGGCGAGCGAGGAGTACCGCGCGCCACCGGGGTCACCGCCGTAGCTCGACCAGCGAGTGGCGGGCGCCTGGTCGACGGGCGGCGCGTCGGCGCCGGCACAAGCCAGGGAGCCCATGGTGGCGAGGATGGCGAGGGTGGACCAGAGCGAGCGCATCGATTCGGAGTCCCGGCTGCGGTGACGAGCGGAAGCTACCCCGAACTTGCGGGGCCCGGTCGCGCCAATTGACGAGCGGGACCAGCCCGGGCCGACCGGGTCAGCCCTTCGGCAGGAGGTCGGGCAACCGGTCGCGATAGCGGCGGCTCAGCGTCAAACGCTCGCCGCTCGCGAGCACGGCCGTGTAATCGCCGTGCCCCACCGGCGTGAAGCGATCGATGGCGCCGAGGGCGACCAGGGTCGAGCGGTGGATCCTGACGAAGCGGGCCGGGTCGAGCCGCCGCTCGAGCGCGCGCAGGGCCCCGCGCACCAGATGCACGCCGTCCGCGGTGTGGAGCTTCACGTAGTTGCCGGCGCTCTCGATCCAGCGGATGTCGTCGAGCTCGACCACCCGGAGCTTGCCGAGCGAGCGCACCACGAAACGCTCGAGCGGCTGGGCGCGCTCGGTGGAGAGCAGCGCCTCCCGCTGGGTCTTGCGATCCAGGGAGCCGAGCCGCTGCAGGGCCCGGTCGAGCGCCTGATCGAGCCGCTCGCGGGTCACCGGCTTCTGGATGTAGTCGACCGCGCCGAGCGCGAAGGCGTCGACGGCCGAGGCGTCGAAGGCGGTCACGAAGATGACCACCGGCCACTGGCCCGGATCGATGGCCCGGAGGACCTCGAAGCCGTCGAGCTCCGGCATCCGGAGATCGAGGAGAGCCAGGTCGGGCCGGCGCTCCTCCAGCACCCGGACCGCGTCGAGCCCGTCGACGGCCTCCGCCACCACCTCGAGCTCCGGCCGGGCGGCCAGCATCGCGCGGAGCTTCCGGCGCGCGGGCGGCTCGTCGTCGACGATCACCACCGAGCGCGTGCTCATTCGCCGGTCGACCACGGGAGCGTGATTCGCGCGACCGTGCCGCCCGCCGGGCGCTCGTCCAGCTGGAAGCTCTGCCGGTCGCCGTAGAGGAGCGCCAGCCTCGCCGCGGTGTCGCTCAGTCCCACGCCGTTGCCGCCCGCGTTGCTCCGGCCCGGTCCTCGACCGTCGTCCCTGACCTCGAGCCGGAGCCGATCGTGGTCCCGCGCCGCCACGATCTCCACCGTGCCGGCTCCCGCCCGGCTGCCCACGCCGTGGCGAATCGCGTTCTCGACCAGCGGCTGCAACACGAAGCGGGGTACGGTGACGTCGAGCGCGGCGGGATCGGCCTCGACCCGGACGGCGAGCCGCGAACCGAATCGCTCCCGCATCAGGCCGAGGTACGACTCCAGCCAGGCCATCTCGTCGCGCAGCGAGACCGTCGCGCCGCTCTCCCGCGTCATCGCCCGACGCAGCAGGTCGCTCAGCCGCGCCAGCAGCCGGTCGGCTTCGGCGACGTCCTCGTACATCACCGCGGAGATGGTGTTGAGGGTGTTGAAGATGAAGTGTGGCTCGAGCCGCGCCTGGAGCGACTCCAGCTTCGCCTGGGTGAGCGCGGCCTCGAGCTCGGCCGCGCGGAGTCGGGCCCGGCGGGTGTCGCGATAGTAATAGCCGAAGTGCATCAGGCCGATGGCCATGCTGTACATGATCGTCTGGAGCGAGAGCTCCATCGGAATCCGCCAGCGGAGATCGCCGTAGTCGTAGGGCCCGAGCCCCACGAGCGGAAAGACCAGCGACCGACTGCCCCACATCAGCAGGGTTTCGAAGGTGCCGAGCACCAGGAGCAGTCCAAGGTAGAGCGGCAGGCGCCGGACCCAGGTGTCCCGGGAGAGCGGGAGCCGCCCGACCACCACCAGCAGCACCGCGAGGCAGGGCAGGGCCGCATAGGCGCCGGTCATCTCCTCGACCAGTCGCTCCAGGGCGGAATCGCTGCGATGGCGGGCCAGCACGTCGCCGTACCGGTAGGCGAACATCAGCAGGCCGAAGACGGTCGTCAGACCGAACACGGCCAGGGCCAGGCGGAGCTTGGAAGCGCGGGAGCGTTGCATCGGGGCGACTCGTCTCCAAGCTTAAGCCGGGTCCCGGACGGCGTCGACCGGACACCGGGACGAGCGGGATTCCGTAGGGACGACCGGAATCCGCCGCCGCCCGCCGCTCCCCCTGGAGGAGGATCGCTCACCGGTGTCTCGCGCCCTCACCCTCCTCGTCATGCTGCTCAGCCTCGTCAGCGCGGCGCCGGCCCAGGGCCTGCCCGACGCATGGTGGACCGACTCGACCGAAGCGCGCCTTGCGCTCGCCGACCAGTTGGTGGAGTCCGGGGCGACCTTCGACCCGCTCTACCGGGCCCTCGCCGCGGGTCGTCCGCGGTGGCCCGACGCGCCCGTCGGTCGGCTCGAGCGGACCCGCCGCAACCGGGACGGACAGTCGTTCGCCTACCAGGTGCTGGTTCCGAAGGACTACGATCCGGCGAAGCGGCATCCCGTCAGGGTCTATCTCCATGGTGGCGTGGCGCGGCGGGAGCCCGGACGTTGGCGCGACCCGGAGCGGGTGGCGCGGCCGGGCGAGCTGGCGGTCTTTCCCTCCGCCTGGGCCGACGCGCTCTGGTGGGACTGGAGCCAGGTCGAGAACCTGCACGGGATCCTCGTCGACCTGAAGCGCGAGTACAACGTCGACGAGAACCGGGTCTACCTCGTCGGCGTGTCCGACGGCGCCACGGGCGCCTACTACCAGGCCTTCAAGGCGCCGACCATCTGGGCGGGCTTCGTCTGCCTGATCGGCCACCCGGCCGTGCTCTCCAACCCGCGCTTCGCGGAGAGCGGCGAGATCTTCGCGCGTAACCTCTCTCACCAGGCGCTCTTCGTCGCGAACGCCACCGACGATCGGCTCTACCCGACCCGCACGGTCGCTCCGTTCGTCGGTCTCTTTGAGCGGGTCGGCGCGGCGGTGACCTTTCGGGACAAGCCGGGCGACCACGGCGTGGCGTGGTGGCCCGAAGAGGCGGAGCGGATCGAGCGCTTCGTCTCGGAGCACCCCCGAGCGCCGCTTCCCGACACGCTCGACTGGGAGACCGAATCGGTCACCCGGGGCAATCGGGTCGCCTGGCTTCGGATCGACCGGCTGGCGAGCGAGCCCGCTCGGCGCGATCCGCTGGCCGACGACCCCTTTCCGCACTTCCAGCCGACCGGCCGGGTCCGCCTCGAGCGGGCCGGCAACCGGATCGCCCTCACCAGCTACAACGTCGCCGCCCTCACGCTGCTGCTTGCGCCCGACCGGCTCGCGTTCGATCGGCCGCTCGAGCTCGTTGTGAACGGACATCCGGCCGTCCGGGTGCCGCTCGAGCCCAGCGTGCGGACCCTGCTGACCTGGGCGGCGCGGGACGTCGATCGGACGATGCTCTTCGGCGCCGAGCTCGAGGTGCGGATCGCGGCAGACGGCGCGGCCACGGTCGGGCTGCGACGTTAGGCGCGGCCCAGCGACCGACGGGCGCGCCAGAGCCGCTTGAGCATCTGGATCTGCCCGGTGTGGTAGGCGTCATGCTGCGCGATGCCGGTGATCAGCTCACCATAGGTCCACTTCCTGGCCCCGGCGGGCCGTCGACCGAGACGACCCGCCGGCAGCGCCCGGATCGCCTCGAGCAGGAGACGCCGCTCCTCCGCGAGCAGCGCCCGGTCGGCCGCCCAGGCTCGCGCGCTCGGCCGGTCCGGCACCCGCGGAAAATTGGCCGGACTCCGGGGAAAGGCGGGCCCGCCGCCGGAGATCCGCCGACGGACGGCGTACGTCCAGTAGGCGATGTGGAGGGTGAGGGCCCAGATCGAGTGCCGGCCCGGCGCGGGACGCCAGTGGGCCGCGGCGGCGCTCACGCCCCGGAGCGCGCCGAGCGGCGTCGGGCCGCCGTGCCAGCCGCCCCGGCCCGGCCGTGGCTCGACGTTTTCGCAGAGGAGCCGGATCACGGTTGCCCCGGTCATCGAGGGCCTCGCTTCCGAGCCGGCTTCGCCGGGAGCGTGCGGACGTAGCCGACGCCCCGGTCGATCCAGCCAGCCAGCTGACTCGCGCGGCGGAGGCCCTGGGGCGCGACGTACACCATGCCCCTGAGTGGACGACCCGTGAAGCTCATCTCGCGGGCGTGCTCCCGGGCGAGCGCGGCCTCGTACGCCTCCGGGCCGACCCGCACCATCAGCGTGTCCCGGACGATGCCGCACGCCATGTGTCCACCCACCAGGAAGCAGAGTCCTCCGAACATCTTCTTCTCGGCGACTCCGCGCTCCGCGGCGAGATGCGCGCGAATCCGCTCCGCGAGTCGCTCGTCGTACGCCATGGCCTCAGCCGGCGGGGAGGAACTTTGGAATGTCGAGCCGAAAGCCCTTGCCCGGAAGGGTGAACAAGGTCGAGCTCCCTCGAACCAGCAGTCGTCCGTCGCCGGTGTGAATCGACGCCTCCGCGTAGCTCAGCGTCCGTCCCGCCCGGATCAACCGCCCCTCCGCCACCAGCAGGCCTTCCGCGACGGTCTCGAGATAGGTCAGCAGGAGATCCACGTTCACCAGGCCGGCGCCGTCGGGCGCGTTGGCGAACGCGGCCCAGAACGTGGCCGTGTCGATCAGCGTGGCGAGCACGCCGCCGTGCACCAGGCCGAAGGGCTGCAGATGGCAGCGCGCCACGTCGAGCTCGATCCGCGCGCCATCGGCCGAGAAGTCCACCAGTCGCATCGGGAGGTGGGAGACGAACGGGCTGGCGTTCACCTGGCGCCGGACCTCGTCCACGAACGCCGGATTGAGAACGGGAGCGGCACCCATCGAGCGCCGGCCCTGCTAGCGCCCGGCGCCGGCGAACGTCACCAGCGACTCGTTGCCGTCGGCGCCCACGCTCGCGACGCCGAAGAGAAAGTCGTCGATGATGATGCCCTCGAGGGTCGTCTCGGTCGCGCCGGAGACGAAGACGCTCCGGCTCCAATAGGGATCGGTCGTGTCGCGCCAGTAGACCCGATAGCCCGCCACCGGTCCGTCCGGCGCGGTCCAGGAGACCCGGGTCGAGCCGCTCGCCGCGCCGCGGATCCGGACGGCCCCGGGCGGTGGCGGGGCCCAGGCCAGCGCCGCGAGCGCGGCCGCGTTGATCCCGGCGATCCGGGCGGCGTAGGGGAAGTCCACCTCGTCGGCCACGTCGCCGTAGGCGATGCCGTTCGCGGTTCGGAGGTCCTGATGTTGTCGATGGTAGTTCTCGTACGCCTCGGTGATCCGGATCGCCGCGTATCCCAGATCGTTGAAGGCCCGATGGTCGCCGCCGCGCCCGAATCGGTCGAGCCGGTAGACCAGCTTGGGACGCATCGTCGGCTGGACGTCGGCCGCGATCCGATGGACGTAGCGGGCCAGCTGCCGGCTGATGCCGTCGACCTCGCCGCCGAGCACCCGTCGCATTTGTCGCTCTCCATCGGTCTCGGTCGGTGGCACCGGCTCCGAGAAGATCCGGAAGGTCATATTGTCCACGTGGCCGCCGATGCCCTCGGTATTGCCGATGATGTCGTTGTTCAGCACGCCTTCGATCGTCCAGCCCTGCTCTTTGGCGTAGGCCGCGAGCTGTTGCCCGCCGAGGAGACCCTGCTCCTCGCCGACCAGGGCGCCGTAGACGATGGTCTTGTCGAAGCGGTGGCGGCTCAACACCCGTGCCGTCTCGATGACGGCGGCGGTGCCGCTGCCGTCGTCGTTGGCGCCGGGCGCGTCGGAGGTGGCGTCGTTCGAGCCGCTCGCCCGCGAGTCGTAGTGCCCGGTGATCAGCACGTAGCGGTCGGGATACCGGGTGCCCCGCTGGACCGCGACCACGTTCACCAGCTCGACCGCGCGCGGAATCCGCGGATTGGCTCCCGCCGCGAGCATGCCACGCTGGTAAGAGACCTCCAGGCAGCCGCCACACGCCGATGAAATGGCGCTCAGCTCGCCGTGGATCCAGCGTCGCGCGGCGCCCACCCCGCGGGTCGCGGAGACCGTGTCGGACAGGGTGTGCCGGGTGCCGAACGAGGCCAGCTTCCGAATCGTGGCTTCCATCGCCGACGCCGGCACGGCGCGCGCGATCTCGGCGAGGCGCGGGTCGTCGGCGGGCGGCGGGGCGCTCGGCGCCTGGAGCAACGCGACGGTGGTCGAGAGCAGCGGAACCAACGAGATCATGGGAGCGTCCAGACGGGTCGATCGGTAATCTTCCCCGGCCCGGCCAACGACACAACACCCGCTGGCGCTCTGGTCACGGCGGGATCGGGTCGGTAGGTTAGTCGCCGAGCCCAATCCAGCGGCGGAGCGGCATGGCCACACAGCAGACCTACGCCAACCACAAGCGTTACGTCTTCGGCTACCACGTGCTCGCCTTTGGCGGCCTGATGATCAACCTCGGTTGGTCGGTCCGCCAGATGGCGCGAGATCTGACCGGAGACCGGGTGGTCTCCGTCGTGCTCGCCGCGACCCTGGTGCTGCTCTTCTTCTACGCCCGGGTCTTCGCCCTCGCCGCCCAGGATCGGGTGATCCGGCTCGAAGAACAGCTCCGGCTCGAGCGGCTCCTCCCCGACGATCTCCGGCCCCGGATCGGGGACCTCTCCCCCGGCCAGCTGATCGGGCTCCGCTTCGCCTCGGACGCCGAGCTGCCCGGCCTGGTTCGGCGGGTGTTGGCGGAGGGCCTCACCGATCGCGACGCGATCAAACAGGCCATCCGCGAGTGGAGACCCGACACCTTCCGCGTCTGAGCTGCCGCGAGGGCGGAACCACCGCCGACCCGGGAGCGTAGGGCGGTCATGCCCGGACTCCTCATCCTGATGGCCGCCCTCCTCCAGGGGCCCGACCCCACCATTGCGCTGCTCCAAGCCGACCGAGACCTGTCGGCGTCCTCGGGACGCGAAGGGCTCGAGGCCGCGCTGCCAGCGGCGCTCGCCGAAAGCCCCGTGCTGCTGTTGCCGGGCGCTCCGGTGCTCCGCGGCCGCGACGCGGTTGTGGGCGCGCTCGCCGCCGCCCAGGCCGAGCGGGATCGTGTGGTCGAGTGGACGGCTCGCGCCTCGTGGGTCTCGCTCGATGGCACCCTCGGCGTGACCGCGGGCGTGCTCTCGGCCAAGCCGAAGGGCGATGGCGAGGAGCGCCACGGCACCTACATTGCCTGCTGGAAGCGGGTGGACGGGACCTGGAAGCTCGCCGCGATGATGCAGGCCGGGCTCGCGCCCGGCAACCGCCCACTCTACGATCCGGCCTGGGGTCCCAAGGCCCTCACGGCGCTCCCGCCGTCGGGCGCCGCCCGGTCGATCATCGCCTCCGACATCGCCTTCTCTGCGCGCGCGGAGGCCGATGGGGCCGGCGCCGCGTTCGAGGCGTACGCCGCGCCTGACGCGGTGGTCTTCAGCCCCGGTGGGGCGAACCGCGGGCCCCGGGAGATCGGCGCGTCGATCGGCCAGGGCCCGCCCGCGAACTGGTCGTGGGCCCCGGTCGTCGCCGAGCTCGCCGAGAGCGGCGATCTCGGGTACACGATCGGCCAGGCGGTGATCGCTCCCAAGTCGGGCGGATCGCCGGTGCTCTCCAAGTACCTCACCGTCTGGAAGCGGCAGCCCGACGGCACCATGCGGTTCCTCACCGATGGAGGAAACGGCCGGCCCGCTCCCTGAGATCTTCCGGCCGTCCGTGCCGGGTGCCGGATTGCCACCTCCTGCGCCGAGAGGCCGTCCGCGCCGAGGCTCGCCCCGGGCGGAGCAGATCGGGGACGAGGTTCGCTACCGCGACTCGGTGCAGGCCGTGGACCGTGAAGATCTGCGAGCGGGTCCGGCGGGGCCTTCGCTCCCGGGCCTACGACCGCGGCCGGTTCTCGGTGGAGAGGGAGTCCGGGGTCTATCATTTCCAGTCTTTGCTGAAGCACGCCTGCCGTCGGCTGCTCGCGAGCCGATAGAGCCATCCCGCGGTTCGAGAGGAACGCTGATGGGCGCGCCCCAACCGGAGCGGCACGGCGACGGCCTCAAGCCGGTCTTGAGTCTGCTCGACGCGAGCATGATCAACGTCGGCACGATGGTCGCCTCGGCGATCTTTCTGATGCCGGCCGTGATCGCCGCCAAGTTCGCCACGCCGGGACCGGCGCTCCTGGTCTGGATCGTCGGCGGGGTCGTGTCCCTCTTCGGCGCGCTGGCCATCGCGGAGCTCGGCGCGGCGATGCCGGAGGCCGGCGGTCAGTTCGTCTACCTCTCCCGAGCGTTCGGCCCGGTCTGGGGCTTTCTCTACGGCTGGGGTACCGCCGTCATCGTCAATCCCGCCTCGCTCGCGGCGATCGCGGTGGGCTTCGCCACCTATCTCGGCTACTTCGTCCCCCTCGACGCGACCGCCATCAAGCTGGTCGCGATGGCGTCGATCCTGGCGCTCACCCTGATCAACTGCTTCGGCGTCGAGCTCGGCGCCCGGATCCAGAACCTGCTCACCTTCGTCAAGCTGGCCGGCGTGCTGGGCATCGTGGGCGCCGCGCTCTTCGTCTCGGGCGGCTCGGCGGCGAACCTCACGCCCCTGTGGGGTGGAGAATCGCTCGCCTCGATGATCGGGCCGTTCGGCGTCGCGATGGTGGCGGTGCTCTACGCCTACGACGGGTGGGTCGAGGTGACCTACGTGGGCAGCGAGCTTCGCGATCCGGCCCGGGACATGGCGCGCTCGATCGTCTATTCCACGCTCCTGGTCACCGTGCT
This sequence comes from Gemmatimonadales bacterium, assembly GCA_050184075.1. GTDB lineage: Bacteria > Gemmatimonadota > Gemmatimonadetes > Gemmatimonadales > GWC2-71-9 > SHZU01. The sequence continues at coordinate 18,879 of JBFXAS010000020.1, read as the reverse complement.
CTACGTCGCCGTCTCGCTCGCGCTCACCTACGTCCTCGGCCACGCCGCGGTGGCCGGCTCGGAGCGGGTGGCGTCGGACGCGATGGTGCGGCTGTTGGGCGGCGTGGGCGCCACGGTCATCACGGTGACCATCCTGGTGTCCACCCTGGGTGCCAACCACGGCATCGTCTTCACCGCGGCCCGGATTCCCTACGCCATGGCCACCAGCGGTCAGTTCTTTCGGTGGGCCGCCCGGGTCAGCCCGCGCTATCGCGTGCCGACCACCGCGCTCGTCGTCCAGGGCATCTGGTCGGCGGCGCTGGTGCTGCTGGGCACCTACGAGCAGCTCGCCACCTACGTGGTCTTCGTCGCGTTCCTGTTCTACGGTCTGTCGTGCGCCGCCGTGATCGTGCTCCGCAGGCGGGAGCCGAATCTGCCCAGACCGTACCGGGCCTGGGGTTACCCGGTGACGCCGATCGTTTTCATCCTCTTCGCGATCTTCCTGGTCGGGAACTCGATCGTCGAGACGCCGATCGAGTCGCTCATCGGCGTCGGGTTGCTCGCCGTGGGGCTGGCGCTCTATTACCTGCTCGGCTGGAATCGAAGCGCCCGCGCGGGTTGACCCCCTGGTGCCGAGCTACGGTCGGGCGGTCGAGGCGTCGTCGTCGGAGCCGTGACGGCGAATTGCCGCCCGAATCTGCTCGGTGAGCGCCTCCGTCTCCGCGGTCGAGCGAGTGTCGCCCTGGCGGATCGCGTCCAGGAGACGGCGCTCGAAGTCGTGGGAGCGGGAGCACTTCCAGCACCGGGCCAGATGGACCTCGAACTCCTCCCGCTCCTCCACCGAGAGCTCGCCGTCGAGGTAGGCCCAGACCCGCCCCAACGCCTTGCCGCAGTCGATCGGCTTCTTGGTCGGCTCGCTCACTCCGCCCCCCTGGCCAGCCCGAGATCCTCCGCCTGCCGGAGCAGGTCCTCCTGCAGCAGACGCCGCCCGCGATAGAGTCGGCTCCTCACCGTGCCGATCGGAATTTGGGCCTCGCGAGCCGCCTCGTCGTACGAGAGCCCGTCCACGTCCACCATCAGCACCGCGAGACGGTAGACCTCGGGCAGCTTGGCGATGGCCGCGTCGATCGCCTCCGGGAGATCGATCCGGTCGAGCGCCGCGAGCGCGCCGTCGCCCTGCTCGCCGAACACCGCGCGCGCGGCCGCGATCGCGTCGAGATCGCTCTCCTCGGTTGCCACCGAGCGGGCCTGGCGCGATCGGTGGCGCAGGAACGCGTTCCGGCAGATGGCGAAGAGCCAACGGCGGACGTCGCTTCCGGGCCGGAAGGTGTGCCACCCGGTCAGGGCGTTCAGAAAGGTCATCTGCACCAGGTCGTCGGCGTCGGCGGGGTCGCCCGTCAGGCGCAGCGCGTACCGGCGGACGTCCGGAAGCCAGGGCAGCGTCGCTCCCTCGAAGTCTTCGGTCTTGGACCGGGGCGCATCGGACACGACGGCTCGTGGGGTGCAGGTGGCCAGCTGAATCATGCTCGCGATCGGTCCGGAGGTTAACCCGAGATAGGCCGATCGCACCAGGCGAGTTCCCGACGACGGCGCCGGGAACCCGAACCGCCTCGCTGGCCTTGATGCCCGTACCCACACGAGAACGGCACTCGAAGCAAGGAGCCATCCGATGACCTATCCCGTCCACACCAAGGCCACCGCGCCCGAGCGCGCCAGGCCGCTGCTCGCGCAGCTGGAGCGCGCCTACGGCTTCGTCCCGAACCTCGCCGGCATGCTGGCCGAGGCGCCGGCGGCCCTCGAAGGCTACCTCGGCGTCGCCGGCGCCTTCGCCAAGGGCTCGCTCACGCCGGCCGAGCAGCAGGTCGTCCTGCTCGCCACCAGCGTGGAGAACGAGTGCCACTACTGCGTCGCCGCCCACTCGACCATCGCGCTCGGCGCCGGGCTCGATCGGGACGCGGTCGACGCGCTCCGCAGCGGCACGCCGCTCGCCGATCCGAGGCTCGAGGCGCTCCGCCGCTACACCCGCGACGTGGTCGCCCGGCGCGGCTGGACCACGGACTCGCTGCCCGGGTTCCTCGCGGCCGGATTCTCCCGTGCTCAGGCGCTCGAGGTGATCGTGGGCGTAGCGCAGAAGACGATCAGCAACTACGCCAACCATCTGGCCGCCACCCCGGTCGACGAGCCCTTCCGGGGCGAGGTCTGGCAGGCGTCGGCCCGCTGAGGGCAGCGCGCGCGGGTCCCTCGAGGGGTCCGCGCGCGCCGTACCCCCAGGCCCAGCCGAGGCGTGGCGATCACCGGCTGGCGGTTTCGCTCGATCGTCCGTTCAGAGGATCTTGACGAGGCGCGCGAGGCAGCCGTCCCATCCCTGCCCGTGGCCCTCGCGGTCCTCGACGCTGTCGAAGAGGCTGTGCACAAGCAGCAGCTCGGTCTTGCCGTCACGCTCGGTGAGCTGGACGGTCACCAGCGTGTCGGGCATCTCCGGTCGGGCCTCCCACTTCCAGGTGTACGCGAGCCGCTCGTGCGGAACCAGCTCCCGGAATTCGCCGCCGACCACGTGGACCGCCCCCCCGGTGTGCCGCATCTCCAGCCGATAGCGGCCGCCCACCCGAAGGTGGAACTGATGCAGCGTGACGGTGTGGTCGTCCGTCGGGGCGAACCACCGGCTCAACGCCTCCGGGTCCGTGAACGCCTGGTAGACCCGCTCGCGCGGGGCCGAGAAGACTCGGCGGACTTCGAGGGCGGGGACGGTGGTTCGGTCGGTGGCGGCCATGACGGACTCTCCTCAGGTGGACGTTGCAGGTAGCGGTCGAGCGAGTCGAGCTGCCGCTCCCAGAAGACCCGGTGGCTCTCGATCCAGCGGGCGGCCTGCTCCAGCGCCGCCGGCTCGAGCTGACAGCTTCGCTGCCGGCCGATCTTGCGGGTCCGGACCAGGCGTGCGGCTTCGAGGATTCGCACGTGCTTGAGCGCGCCGGGGAGCGACATGGGATGGGCGCGCGCCAACTCGGACACGGTCGCCTCGCCGCGGGCCAGGGTGGCCACCATGGCGCGGCGGGTGGGATCGGCGAGGGCGCCGAAGGCCCGGTCGAGTCGGTCATACTTAACCATATGGTTTAGTGTATCCTGCGACCCGCCGGCTGTCAAATCACCGACGGCGTTCAGCGGGTCAGGGCGTGAAGCAGACCGCGGCCCACTGCGGCCAGGCGGGCGGCCGCGGGCACCGACACGCGCGCGTCCCACGCGTGAGGGCCGAGTCGGCGGACCCGCGTAGCGAGATCCGCGTACATCGCGCGGCCGGCGAGCACCGCCCAGGCGGCGCGGAAGGGGAGCGAGGCGAACCGGCTTTGCCGGCCGCGATAGAGCAGGTCGGCCCGGTCGAGAAGGGTCGCGACGATCCCGGCCACGGCCGCGCGCCGCTGCGGATCCGACACCGCGTCCGGCGGCACCCCCGCATCCTCGAGCAGCGCGAGCGGCAGGTAGACCCGGCCCATCGACGCGTCGGCCATCACGTCCCGCGCGATGTTGGTGAGTTGGAAGGCGGTCCCGTACTCGGCCACGGCCTCGAGCGACTCGGCGTCCACTCGGCCGACCACCCGACACGCCATCTGCGCGAGCACGCCGGCCACGTGGAAGCAGTAGACCTCGAGCTCCGGCAACGCGCGATAGCGGCGCGCCTCCACGTCCATCGCCATCCCGTCCAGGAAGACGAACGGCTCCGCTTCCGGCACGCCGTGGTCGCGCACCACGCGGCCGATGGCCTGGAGCGGCGCCGGCAGATCGACTCGGCCGGCGATGGCTTGGCCGGTCGCCTCGCGGAGGCGCGAGAGCCGCTCAACGGGACTGGCGGACGGCGCGGGCCCCACCCGGGCGTGGCCGTGGTCCTGGTCGTCGATCAGGTCATCGACGTAGCGGGCCCAGGCGTAGAGCAGCGTCACGCCGGCGCGCTCCCGGTCGGGCAGCAGCGTCGCCGCCCGCGCGAAGACGCGCGAGCCCCGGGCCAGCATCACCCGGCACTCGGAGAGGACTGGGTCGTCGCGCACCGAGGGCCGCGGCGCCGTCGGTCAGTGGAAGCTGAGGCCGAGTCCGACGTGAGCGGAGTTGACGTTGTAGCCGTCGAATCGGCCGCCCACGAGGTCGACGAACGGGGTCAACGAGAAGTTGCGCCCCACCCGGGCGTCGTAGCCGAGGCCGAAAGACGCCCCGACTCCGTTGTCGGTGCCGGAGAACGGACCCAGATCGAGCCGGAGGCTGGCCGCGCCGATGCTGCCCTTGAGATAGAACCCACCGGTCGCGGAGGGATAGAACACGATCACCGGCCCGACCACGCCGAAGCGGAGGGTGACGCCGTCCTCCGAGCGGGCCCACGCGGACACCTCGCCGCCGATCAGCACGTGCTGGCTGAGCGAGCCGCCCATCCGGAGGTAGCCGGCGCCACCGCCGATCCGCTCGTCGCAATCCTGGCAGCCGAGGGTGCCGTAGCCGAATCCGAAGCCGATCCAGAAGCCCTCGCGGCTCTGGGGATGTCCCTGGGCCTCCGCCGTCGGCGCGACGCCGACGGCGGCGAGCGCGAGCAGGAGACCGAGCCAATGACGTGGTCGCACCATCTATCGCTCCTCGGACGATCGGGGGAGGGCCCGGTCGCTCCGGTGCGACCGCGGCTCGGGCAAGATAGCCGTGCCGGCTGGTGGTCGCGGGACTTCACAGGGACTCGTCAGCGCGCTGCCTGCTCGAGTCGGGCTCTCGCCTGGGCGAAGTGCGCGTCGAGGGCCGGGGTCGGGGTGGCGCCGTAGCCCTGGCGGAGTCGCTGGCCGGCCGCGTCGAGGGCGCGGAGCAGATCCCGCGCGGCCGCCCGCCTCGCGCCCGCCTCGGTGCTGCCCCGCTCACCGATCCAGACCGGCGCGGTGTGGGCGAAGAGATAGGAGTCCATCGCCGGCCATTCGGTGGTGGCTCCGCCTAACGCCCTGGCCGCCACCCAGCCGCCGGCCGGCAGGTCGACCTCGCCCGCGAGGCGGGTGCCGCCGGGCGCCGTGCCACCGTCGAAGCGGGCTACCCGCCGGCCGTTGACGATCAGCTCGACGGAGTCGACCGCGGTGGCGCTGTGCACGGCCAGGGTGAAGCGGGTCTTGCCCGGGGGCACGACCTCGCCGGGCCCCTGGCCCCCCACCTCGAGCTCCAGCATCGGTCCGGTGGTCACCACGCTTCGACCGGCGCGGAGCGCGGCCAGGTAGCCGCGGTATCCGGTCCCGGGCTCGGGCTTCACGTACACCCGGGTGGTGCCCACCGCCATGGTCCGGTAGAAGTCGTTCATCACGTCGGTGCCCGCGGTCGGAGCGATCGGGACGCCGAGATTGAGGAGCCGGTACCAGACGTCCATCGTGCCCAGCTCGTCACTCCAGAGACAAACCAGCTCGAGGGCGTCGAACAGCCCGAGCACGCCGTCCGCCACCAGCTCGACCGGAAGCGAGCCCACCGTCGGGCCGTCGAACGGCGCCCTGCCGACCACGGGGTGGACGTAGGTGCTCACGCCGCCCTGCGCCCTCGAAAAGGCCAGCACCTCCGCGTTGGCGCGGTCGTCCTTGCCGTACACCTCGTAGCCGGGTCCCCAGACCCAGGGCCAGTAGAGCTCCTCCGTGCCCACCAGCCCGAGATGGCCGAGGAAGTGCGAGCGCACCTCCTGGCCCCAGGCGAGATAGGGCTTTTCGCTCAGCCGCTCCCATCCCCACAGACGCTGCTCCTCGAAGCGGGTGTGGAGGTTGGCGAGCAGCGGCGTGAGCACGTCCATGCCCTCCGCCCGCGCCATCGGGATCAGGTCCTCGGGGTCGAGCCGGTAGGGGCCGCCGTAGTTGAGATGGAAGTGGTGCTCGCCGGCCAGCCACCCCGCGACCGCGGGGTCCCAAACCGGCGCGAGCACCAGGTCCACGCTGGTGACCGCGCCGGGCTCGACTCGCACCGTCCGCTCCGCCACCGGCGTCGTGAGCCCGTGGACCGCCCGCACCCGGACCAGGCCGGCCGGCGCCTCGACCTCGATCGTGCCGGGCGAGTAGAAGAAGGCCTGTCCGGTCTGGCCGTCGAACCGTGGCTGACCCAGGTCAGCCACCAGCGGGTGGCCCACCGAGTCGGTCACGGCGAGTCTGGCGGCCGCGGTGCCGGGGCTTCCGGCGAGGCGAGTGCTGATCCGAACCCGGCCGGTCGGCGCGCCGTAATCCCAGGCGTCGATGGACACGGGCGCTGGACGGCCGCCGCCCACGCGCGCACGGAAGAGCTGCATGCGCTCTTCGCGGTCGGCCTCGGCGTAGAGCACGCCGTCGCCGTCGAACGCCGGGGTGAGCGGCAGGCTGCCGTCCTCCCCGGCGATCCGTACCGTGGAGCTCGGGGCGTCGATCGCCACGAGGCGAAGCTCCCAGCCCCGGTCGTCGCTCGCCGGCCAGGTGTGCGCGAGGGTGCGGCCGTCGTCGCTCAGGCTCATCCGGATCATCGAGAGCAGAGGACCCGACGCGATCACCTGCTCCTCGCCGCCCACCAGGGCGCGGGTCCGGATCTCGTTGGTGGTGCCTCGCTTCGAGAGGAACAGCACCCGCTCGCCGTCGGGCAGCGGAATCGGCTCGAGCTCGAGGCCCGGCGTGCTGGTGAGCCGCGCCCGCGAGCCGGTCGCCACGCTGATCCGCCAGAGGTCGAGGTCGCCGGCGACGGCGGAGCTGTAGTAGAGCCAGCGGCCGTCGGCCGAGAACGCGGGGTCCAGCTCGATGCCGTCGTCGCGCGAGGCGATCCGCTCGGTGCCGGTCGAGAGGTCGAGCATCACGATCGACGTCTCCCGGGTGTCGTCGCGCACGAAGGCGAGGGTCTTCCCGTCGGGTGACCACGCGGGTCTGGAGTCGATACCGGCTCCGCTGGTCACCCGGGTGGCGACCCGGGTCGTCCGGTCCATCACCCAGAGCCAACCGCGCGAGGCGAAGGCGATCCGCGAGCGGTCGGGCGAGACGGCCGGGTCGATCGGTCCGACCGTGAGCAGCGGCAGCTCGTAGCCCTCGAGATAGACGTGATGGCTCATGCCCCGGACCTTGGGGTACCGGTTGGTCCATTGCGCGGCGATCGGGCTCGCCAGCGCGAGCCCACCGAGGACGAGCCAGAGCGAGCGAAGCATCGGGATTCGCATCAGGGCCTCTTCCAGCGAGGAGGAGTCAGTATCCGATCTCGGCGGTGACCACCCACCGAGGGGTCTCGCCCTGTTCCATCGCCGCGAGACACTCGAGGAAGCCGTCGGCGGTGGCGGTGAGGGTCGACGGTCCGGAGTTGTGGGGGGAGAGCACCACGCCGGGCAGATCCCAGAGCGGGGAGTCCGCTGGAAGCGGCTCCTGCTCGAAGACGTCGAGCGCGGCGCCCCGGATCCAGCCGTTGGCCAGGGCTTCGGGCAGGGCGCTCTCGTCGAGCACCGCGCCGCGGCCGACGTTCATCAGAAAGGCGCCGCCCGCCTGCGAAAGCCGGTCGCGATCGATGAAATGGTGGGTCTCTTCGGTGAGCGGAGCGGCGAGGATCAGCCAGTCGGTGTCGGGAATCACGTCCGCGAATGCCTCGGCCTTCGCGGTGCGATCGAAGTCCGGGGTGGCCCGGCCGCTCCGCGAGAGGCCCTCCACCCGGCAGCCCAGCGCCCCGAACCCACGCGCGATCCCGCGGCCGACCAGGCCGGTGCCGAGGATCAGCACGCGCTGTCCGCGGAGCACGACCGGATCGGCGCTCTCCTGCGCAAAGCCCCACTCGTGGCGGCGTTGCGCCTCGGCCAGCGCGGCCAGGCGCTGATTCTCGGCCAGCGCTCGGGCCAGGCACCACTCGGCGATCGCGGGCCCGAAGTCCTCGGGGCTCCGGGTCAGCAGGATCGAGTCGTCGAGGGGTTGCCGGAAGATCAGGCCATCGACACCGGCTCCGATGCTGTGGATCCACCGCACCGAGCCCCAGCCGGAAACGGGCGGCCGGCGAAACCCGACGTAGACCTCCGCCCACTCGAGGTCGGCGGTCTCGACGTCGGGCAGGGCGCGGACCCGGAGCTCGAGCTCCGGCCTCCGCTCGGCGAGATGCTCGGGCAGGCCGGGAATCCGACTGGCGATCAGGATCCGCTTGGGTTGGAAGGGCTGCATGAACGACCGAAGCTCGCGGCGCGTCGGGAGTGGGTCAAGAGCGAGCCCAGGCGCTGGACGGTCGCCGCGCCCGCGCGGTAGCTTTGCGGACCTCATGACCTCTCTGCGGCCGCAGGCGCCCCGGCTCCCGATCCCGGTCACCCGACGCGAGATCTTCGGGTGGGCGATGTTCGACTTCGCGAACTCCTGCTACACCACGGTGGTCATCACCCTGGCGTACAGCAAGTTCTTCGTGTCGGACATCGTGCCGAGCGGCTCGCGGTTCGAGAACAGCTACTGGTCGATCGCGATTATCCTCTCCACGCTGGTGGCGCTGGTCCTCTCGCCGCTGGCCGGCGCGATCATCGACTACAGCGGCCGGAAGAAGCGGGCGCTGATCGCGAGCTCCATCGTCTGCGCGATCGGCACCGCGATGCTGGCGCTCGCCGGTCCCGGGCAGGTCTGGCTCGCGATCGGTCTGATCGTGCTGAGCAACGCCGCCTTCATGATGAGCGAGGCCTTCTGCGCTTCCTTCCTGCCCGAGCTCTCGACCCCGAAGACGATGGGGAAGATCTCGGGGCTGGGATGGGGCGTCGGCTACCTGGGCGGGCTCCTGAGCGCGGCGCTCACCATGCTGGTCATCGTGCGGAGCGACCCGGCCGTCGACTCCGCGGGCTACGTGCGGGAGAATCAACTGGCGATGATCGCGATGGGCGCGTTCTTCCTGATCGCCGCCCTGCCCACCTTCGCGCTGGTGCGGAATCGCTCGCTGCCGGTGCCGGGGTACGAGCGGGCCAGTTGGGGAGCGCTGGTGCGGGCGGGCTTCAAGGAGCTCCGGGAAACCGCGGCGATCGCCAGCCGCCACCGGATCCTCTTCCAGTTCCTGGTCGCGTTCATGGTCTACATGGCCGGACTCGACGCGATCGTGAAGTTCGTCGGGATTTATGCCGAGCAGGAGGTGCAGCTCACCGGGGCGGAGCTGATCAACCTCTTCATCGTGCTGCAGCTCTTCGCCGCGGGCGGGGCGCTCGGGTTCGGGTGGCTCGAGGCCAGGATCGGTCCCAAGCGGACGGTGATGGCGACGCTCCTCTGGTGGATCGTCGGCGTGGTGGGGATCTACTTCATGCGTCAGCTGGCGGCCGTCTTCACCGTCGATCCCAAGACCGTGTTCTACGCGCTCGGGATGATCGCCGGCTCGGGCATCGGCGCGACGCAGGCCTCGAGTCGGACCGTGGTCGGACTGCTGGCCCCTCCGGATCGGGTGGCCCAGATGTTCGGCTTCTGGGGCATGTTCTCGCGGCTGGGCTCGATCCTCGGCGCGGTCGGCTTCGGGCTGGCGAGCGATCTCTTCTCGCGGCGGAGCGCCGTGCTGGTGCTGGTGGCGTTCTTCGCCCTCGGGGCGGCGCTGCTCTGGCGGGTGGACGTCGAGCGGGGCGTGCGCGAAGCCCAGGGCGACCTGGCCGGCTAGCCTTGCCGCCCGGCGGAGTCGACCTGGCTCTTGCTCGCTAGCAGCCGCTCGGTGAAGTCGAGCCGCTCCTGGGTCTCGATCAGCTCGTGGCGGAGCGAGACCACTTCGTCCTCCAGGGCCGCCATCCGGGCATCGAGCTCGGGGCTCGGGAGGGCCCCCTGCTGTGCCTCGGCCTTGAAGCGAGCCATCTTGACCAGACTCGAGAAGATGATCGCCACCACCGGAATCGAGAGGGCGAGGACCGGAATCATCAGTGCCATGGTCTGTCTGTCCATCGACTCCCCTTCGTGCGCGATAGCGTGAGTGGCGGTCTCCCGACGGTTCGCGGCGCTGCCGGGTTTCGACGGGTGGCCCTGCCATGAGCCGCTCGGCCCTGGCCGAGACCGCTGCCGCGGTGACTCGCTGCGAGCGCTGCCCGCGACTCCGGCGGCATTGCCGGGCCGTGGCTCGGGACAAGGTCGCCCGATATCGGGATCAGCGCTATTGGGGCCGGCCGGTGCCGGGGTTCGGCGATCCGGCCGCGAGGCTCCTGATCGTCGGGTTGGCGCCCGGCGCCCATGGGGCCAATCGGACCGGGCGCATGTTCACCGGCGACTCGAGCGGGGACTGGCTCTACGGCGCGCTCCACGCGACCGGCTTCGCGAGCCAGCCCGAGTCGACCGGGCGAGACGACGGCCTGACGCTCGCCGACTGCTACGTCACGGCGGCGGCGCGCTGCGCCCCGCCCGACAACCGCCCGACCCGGGACGAGCTGGACCGCTGCCGCCCGTTCCTGGAAGCCGAGCTCGCCCTGCTCCGCCGGCTCGAGGTCGTGGTCACCCTCGGTGCCATCGGCCACCGGGCCTTTCTGGAGGCCGCGGGCTGGTGGGCGACGCTGCCGAGCCGGGAGCGGCCGGGCTTCGCCCACGGCGCCCGGGCCCGGCTCCCTGACGGGAAGCTGCTGCTCGCCTCGTTTCATCCCAGCCGCCAGAACACCAACACCGGCAAGCTCACCCCTGCGATGTGGCTGGCGATCTTCCGCGCGGCGCGGCGGGCGCTCGAGGGCCGGCCCAGTTAGGCGGCGGGCGGCGCAACGGGGCTCCCCCGGCGCGGTTGCGGCGTATATTCGAAGCATCCAACCCGAACCAGAAGAGGGTTTCCGTGGCGTTCGACTTTTCCAGGCGCCGGTCATTCGGCGGGGCCGCGCTCGCACTCGCTCTCCTCGCGACAGGTTGCGAGCAACCCGTCCAATACGACCTCGTCCTCGAGGGCGGCCGGGTGATGGATCCGGCCTCCGGGCTGGATGCGGTGCGCAACGTCGGGATCACGGACGGCAAGATCGCCGCGATCTCTGAGGAGCCGCTCCGTGGCGCCCAGGTGCTCGAGGTGGCCGGCAAAGTGGTCGCGCCGGGCTTCATCGACCTCCATGCCCACGGCCAGACCACGGGCGACATGCAGATCCAGGTCCGCGACGGGGTGACCACCGCGCTCGAGCTGGAGATCGGGGTCTACCCCGTCGACGCCTGGTACCGGTCCATGGAAGGCCAGGCGCCGATCAACTACGGTGCCACGGTGAGCCACCCGGGCGCGCGGATGGCCGTGTTCCACGGCGTGGAAGCGCTGCACTGGCCGACCCACCCCGACGCGGTCTCGTCGGTGGGCCCGATGCCGGCTGGCACCAACGCCGCCGCGGACGAGTCGCAGATCGAGTCTCTCGGTGGCGCCATCCGCCGGGGGCTCGACGAAGGAGCGCTCGGCGTGGGCTTCGGCATCAACTACACGCCGGGCGCGACGCCGGACGAGATCCGGCGGATCTTCGCGGTGGCGGCCGAGCGCAAGGTGCCCGCGTACGTCCACACCCGGGCTTTCGGGATCGGCGCGATTCGCGAGGTGATCGACGCCGCCCGTGAGACGGGCGCCGCGCTCCACATCGTGCACGTCGGCAGCAGCTCCGGCGACGACATCGGCGAGGCCCTGGCGCTGATCGACTCCGCGCGGGCGGCGGGGCAGGACGTCACCACCGAGGTCTACCCCTACACGGCGGCCTCCACCCGGCTCGAGTCGGCCCTCTTCAATCCGGGTTGGCAGCAGAACGTCAAGATCGACTATGGCGACCTGGCCTGGGCGCTCACGGGCGAGCGGCTCACCAAGGAGAGCTTCGACCGCTATCGGAAGCAGGGTGGCTGGGTCATCCTCTATCTGATGAAGGACGAGAACATCGACATGGCGGTGGCGCACCCCGGCGTGATCATCGCGAGCGACGGGGTGCCGTTCGTGGACGGCACCGGTCACCCCCGCGGGGCGGGCAGCTACGCTCGGGTGCTGGGCCACTACGTGCGCGAGAAGCAGCTGCTCCCGCTGATGGACGCGCTCGCCAAGATGACCATCCTGCCAGCCCGCCGGGTCGAGAGCGTGGCGCCGGCGATGGCGCAGAAGGGACGGATCGCGGTCGGCGCCGACGCCGACATCACGGTGTTCGACGCCGACTCGGTGATCGACCGCGCCACCTTCCAGCAGCCGACGCAGCCGTCGGCGGGGATCCCGTTCGTGCTGGTCGGCGGCACCCTCGTGGTTCGGGACGGCGAGCTGGTGGCCGATGCGCGGCCGGGACGTCCGGTGAAGACTGGCGGGAGCGGCCAATGACCCTGCGGCGCCGCGCGCTCCGGGCCGGCGCCTGGCTCGGACTGATCTGCTCGGCGGTGGTGGGGCGAGCGGCTGCGCAGCTCGGCTCGCTCGAGTTCCCGAACTCGGGCAGCGCGGCGGCCCAGCCCGCGTTTCTGCGGGGCGTGCTGCTGCTCCACAGCTTCGAGTACGAGCGGGCGGCTCAGGCCTTTCGCGAGGCTCAGCGGATCGACCCGGGTTTCGCGCTCGCCTACTGGGGCGAAGCCCTGACCCACACCCACCCGATCTGGAACCAGCAGGACGTGCCGGCGGCTCGGGCCGCGCTCGGACGTCTTGGCGCCACCCCCGCCGCCCGGGCGGCCAAGGCGCCAACCGAGCGGGAGCGGGGCTATCTCGCGGCGATCGAAGTCCTCTACGGTGACGGCCCCAAGGAGCGCCGCGACACCCTCTACCAGCGGGAGCTGGAGCGGCTGGCGGCCAAGCATCCCGAGGATCTCGAGGCAAGAGCGTTCGACGCGCTCGCGCGGATGGGTCTGAGCCAGGGGACCCGCAACGTCCCGACCTACGTCAGGGCCGGGGCGATCGCCCTGGACGTGCTCCGCGCCAATCCCGAGCACCCCGGGGCGGCGCACTACGTCATTCACGCCTTCGACGACCCGGTGCACGCCCCGCTCGGCCTGCCCGCCGCGCGGGCCTACTCGCGGATCGCGCCCGATGCCCCGCACGCGCAGCATATGACCACCCATATCTTCCTCGCGCTCGGCATGTGGGCGGACGTGGTGGCGCAGAACACGGTCGCGGCCGGACCGGACTCCGCGCGTTGGCGGCCGGGCCACTACACCTCCTGGCTCGCCTACGGCTTGCTCCAGCAGGGCAGGGTCCGCGAGGCGGCGGCGCTGCTGGACCGGGTCACCCGGCAGCTGCCCGCGAACGCTCCGGTGCCGCCGCGCGCCTATCTCCTTGCCATGCGCGCCCACCACCGGGTGAACGCGGGCGACGACGAGCCCGCGTCCCCGGCGACGTCGGTCGACGCGAGTGGGGTCGGGGTGGTGGCTCGCGCGATGGATCTCTTCGGCCGGGGCTACCGCGCTGCCGGCCGGGGCGACCGCGCCGAGGTGGATCGGGCTGCGGAGGCGGTCGAACGGATTCAAGGCGAGCGCAACGTGTCCGACTTCTACGGCGGCCAGCCGACCGTGCTCCGGATCCTGGCGCTCGAGCTCCGAGCGTTAGGCGAGCGGCTCGATGGCCGGCTCGACGCCGCCATCGCCACCCTGCGCGAGGCCAGCGAGATCGAGGCCGGCCTCCCGGTCGAGTTCGGCCCGCCCGACGTGGTCAAGCCGAGCTTCGAGCTGCTCGGCGAGACCCTGCTCGCGGCGGACCGCCCTGCCCAGGCGGTGGATGCATTCCAGCGGGCGCTCGCGATGCAGCCGGGGCGATCCGCGGCCCTGATCGGGCTGGTCGAGGCGGCCCGGCGGGCCGGCGACGCGGTCCTGGCGGAGCGGACTCGGGCCCTGCTCGCGAGCAACTACGCCGGCGCCGATCCCGACGTGCGCGCCCGGGCGATGACCCTCTCGGGCCTTCCGTGAGCCGCGCCCGCGAGCAGTCCCCCGAGGACCTGATTGGTCACCGCTTCTGGGAGGGAGTGACCGGCGAGCACGAGACCCGGCGCTCCGAGCTCCGCTACTTCGGCATCGTCAGGCGGGTTCCGAAGGCCGCGTTTCCGACCAGCAAAGGGCGGCTCGACGCGATGATCATGGAGTGGGACGAGTCGATCGCCAGTATCACGGCGGACCTGCCGGCAACCCTGCCGGTCAGCATGCAGACCTGGGAGCCGCTCCCCAACGGGACGGTCGAGCGGTACGAGGCCTTCGACCGCGACTCGGGCTACCTGTTGATCTTCTGGCGGGTGCACTGCCGGCGAAAAGGCTGAGCGGCGGTCTGCTTGACACCGTCCCGTGCCACGGATACGGTATACAAACTCGTGTTCCAACTTCCGAAGTGGATGGAGTGATGAAGGTGCGCCTGGGCCGCGGCGGAGTCGTCGCGGCGTGTTTGCTGCTGCTCGGGGCCTCCCGGCCCGATCTCTACGAGATCCCGTTGGAGGGGGTCGGACCGTCCTCCCGAATGAGCGGCAAGGCCGTGCTCACGCCCGCGAAGTCGCCGTTCGGCATCGCCACCACGAAGGACGGGTTCTTCGTCCTCGAGATCGAGATCCAGGCGCCCGCGCTGCCCCCCTCGACCGCGTTCGGCCCGCAGCTGACGCAGTATGTCGCCTGGGTGGCGGACCACAATCTCGAGACCATCACGCCTGTCGGCGGCTTCGAGCCCGGCAAGACGGTCAAGGGCCGGGTCACCTTCAACAAGTACCTGGTGATCGTGACGGCCGAGCCGGCCGGCGCGCCGGGTGAGCGGTGGACCGGCCCGATCGTGCTCCGGGGGCGCTCGCCCTCGAGCTACCTCAGCAACTTCTCCGGCCACACCATGTTCAGCGGCGGAGTGCCGCAGTGAGCCTGGCCGCGGGCCGCCTCGCGGCGCTCGCCACCGCGCTCGTGCTGGGAACCGCCGCCCCCGCCGCCGCGCAGGTCGACTCCTCACATCAACACATGCACCACGGGAGCGGGCTCAATCGGATGCCGCCGATGCCGAAGGGCATGCGGATGCCGACGATCCCGGGCATGGAAGGCGTCGCGCCGCGCATGGAGCCCTTCGTGCCCGGCAGCCACCTCGATCCGGCCGGCGTGGCGCTCGCGGTGCCACGGAAGCTGGTGGAGCTGGCCGACGGCGACTCGCTGGTGCTCGAGGCGGGCTACGTCCGGCGGAGCCTGCGCGGCCGGGACTTCGTGATGTACGGCTTCAACGGCCAGTATCCCGGTCCGCTGATCAGCGTGAAGCAGGCCTCGGAAGTCACGATCCGCTTGGTCAACAAGCTCGAGATGCCGTCCGCCGTGCACTGGCACGGCATCCGGCTCGACAACCCGTACGACGGCGCGCCGGGCGTCACCCAGGACCCCGTGGAGCCGGGCGCGAGCTTCATCTACAAGGTGAAGTTCCCCGACGCCGGGATCTACTGGTATCACCCGCACGTGCGGGAGGACGTCCAGCAGGATCTCGGGCTCTACGGCAACCTGCTGGTGCGCTCGCCCGATCCGGGCTACTACAACCCCGTCAACCACGAGGAGGTCCTGATGCTGGACGACCTGCTCGTCGACGACGAGGGGATCCTGCCCTACGGCCGCGACGTCGGCAACTACGCGATCATGGGCCGCTTCGGCAACCTGTTCCTGCTGAACGGCGAGCCCGACTACGAGCTGGCGGTGAGGAAGGGGGACGTCGTTCGCTTCCTGCTCACCAACGTCGCCAACACCCGAACGTTCAACCTGAGCATCGGCGACGCGCCCATCAAGCTGGTCGGCGCCGACATCAGTCGGTTCGAGCGGGAGGAGATGGTGCCCGCCGTCGTGATCGCGCCGGCGCAGCGGTACGCGGTGGAGGTCAAGTTCGACCAGCCCGGCCGGTTTCCGATCATCAACGCGGTCCAGGCGCTCAACAACTTTCTGGGCGAGTTCGAGCCGACCGTCGACACCCTCGGCTTCGTCGTAGTGGCCGACCAGCCGACCGAGGCGGATCACCGCGCCGCCTTCGATCGGCTCCGGACGGTCCGCGAGGTCTCGGCCGAGGTGGAGCCCTACCGGAAGTATCTGGACCAGGCCCCGGACGAGGAGCTGCTCCTCACGGTCAACATCCAGGGTCTCCCGATCGTGATCACCGCCTTCATGTCGGTGGACACGATGTACTTCCCGCCCCAGGAGTGGGTGGACGGGATG
This sequence comes from Gemmatimonadales bacterium, assembly GCA_050184075.1. Classification (GTDB taxonomy): domain Bacteria; phylum Gemmatimonadota; class Gemmatimonadetes; order Gemmatimonadales; family GWC2-71-9; genus SHZU01. The sequence continues at coordinate 2,902 of JBFXAS010000020.1, read as the reverse complement.
CGGGACATGAACTGGGTCGCGACCGGCAAGGAGGTCCGCTGGATTCTCCGCGACCTCAAGACCGGCAGGGAGAACATGGACATCGACTGGCGCTTCAAGGTCGGCGATGTCGTGAAGGTGCGGATGACCAACGACGCGCTCTCGATGCACCCGATGAGCCATCCGGTCCATTTCCACGGCCAGCGACTCCTGATCGTGAGCCGCAACGGGGTTCCGGAAGAGAACCTGGCCTGGCGCGATACCATCCTGCTCCCGGTCGGTCAGACGGTCGACCTGCTGGTCGAGCTGACCAATCCGGGCAAATGGATGACCCACTGCCACATCGCCGAGCACCTCGAAGCCGGCATGATGATGGTATTCACCGTCGACAACCCTTCCTGACTGAGGCGCACATGGTATCCCGAGCCGTACTCCTGTCCCGCGCGGCGGCGATCGTCGCCGGGGCCGCCCTACTCACCTCGGTGGCCAGCGCGCAATGGACCGAGCATCCCGAGAAGTACAAGATCGGGGGCAGCCCGAATCTGAAGCTGCTGGCCCACATTCCGCTGGGCGGGTTCTTCCGGACGATGGACAACGAAATCGAGCAGGAGCCGAGTCGGCCCTACACCTACGTCTCGCAGTCGCGGGACCGGCAGGGCTTCTCGATCATCTCGACCAAGGACTATCAGTTCAAGAAGATCTACAACTGGAAGATCGAGAACTCGGAGCTCCACGGCGGGACCGGCGGCATGGACGGCAAGTACTTCAAGCTGAACGGGAAGTACTACTACGTCCAGTCGTTCCAATTCGGGCAGAGCGGCCCGGACTCCGATCTCGGCATGATCGTCTTCGACGTGACCTCGCTGCCCGACACGAGCAAGATCCGGCCCGTGGCGCGGATTCGCGAGAAGGAGTACCTCGGCGGCTTCCACAACATCTTCGCCTACAAGCACTCGGACGGGCGGGTCCTGGTCTTCACCACGATCAATGGCCCCTACTCGAACGTCTACGACATGGGCAAGATCGTCTCGGGCGCGCCGGAGAGCAGCTGGCTGATCGGCCGGGTCCCGATTCCGCGCAACCAGGCCACGGCGATCGGCAACTTCGGCTACCACGACTTCCAGATCCAGTACGACCCGTCCACCCACCAGGACAAGTTCTACGGCGCGGGTCGGGGCGGCTACTTCATCTACGACGTTACCAACATCGGCAAGGAAGAGCCCAAGCTGGTGACCCAGATCGTCGGGGCCTCGGGCGTCACCAGCGGCCACACCTTCACGCCGACGCCGGATGGGAAGTTCGCGATCACCGAGGCCGAGTATCAGTACGCCCCGCTCAGACTCTTCGATCTCCGTCCCGGTCTCGAGGGTCGGGTGAACGCGATCTCGCGGCCGATCTCCGCCTGGACGGCCGACTGGCGCGCGCTCGCGCACAATCACGAGATCAAGTGGCCCTTCGTGTTCGTCTCCGCCTACGAGGACGGGCTCCAGGTCTTCAACATGCAGGACCCCGAGAACCCCTTCACGATGGGCTGGTACTACACCTGCCAGTGCATCCACAACAAGGGCTTCGGCGGCGTGCCGACCTGGGAGGGCGAGAGCGTCTTCAACGGAGCGTTCGGCGTCAAGGTCCGCGACTACGACGGCCTGATCGTGATCAGCGACGCGAACAGCGGCTTCTGGGCATTCAAGCTCGAGGGCTTCGACGGCTGGAACGGCGAGGACTACGGGATGCCCAACATCTCGAGCACCCAGGATTGGGACAACGGCCCGACCGGCAACACGATGACGCGGGCGGCCACCGGCTCGAAGTGAGGCGCCGCCGATGAGCTTGCGGGCGGCGACCGGGTCCAAGCGAGCCGCCGCCCATGAGCCTGCGGGCCGCGACTGGGTCGAGGTGAGTCGGCCGCAGCTCCGAGCGCGACGCGGGGTGGCCGATTCTGGCCACCCCGCGTTCTCGTTTCGGAGCCTCGGCCGCTCTACGAGGTGTGTCGCTTGTAGAGCGTCGTCTTGCCGGCGGCGTCGAAGGTCAGCACGTCGTACGGCTGAAACGGCTTGCCGTCCATGCCGGGCGCGCTCATCGGCATGCCGGGGATGGTGAGACCGACGATCTTGGGCCGATCCTCCAGCAGCTGCTTCACGTCGGAGGCGGGCACGTGCCCCTCGATCACGTAGCCGCCGACCAGCGCGGTATGGCAGCTCTGCAACCGGGAGCCGACTCCGTAGCGCGCCTTGATCGGAGTCAGGTCGTCCAGGTCGTGCACGGCGACCTCGAAGCCGTTGGCCTTCATGTGATCGACCCAGCTGCCGCAACAGCCGCAGGTCGGGCTCTTGTAGACGGCGATCGACGGCAGCACCGCCGCCCGGGCGAGCCGGGGCAGGATCGTGAGGCCGAGTCCCACGGCGGCACCGCGGGTGAGGAATTCTCTACGTGAGACGGTCATCTGGGCATGCCTCCGCGCGACGTCTGGCCTGAACCTTCCCAATCTAATACGTTCGTTCCCGATGCTTGACCGATTTCCGGACACCGGCAAAGTCCTGGTTCTGGACGGCGGCCTGGCCACCGAGCTCGAGGCGCGGGGCGCGGACCTGCGGCACCCGCTCTGGTCGACCCGGGCGCTGTTGGAGCAGCCGGATCTGGTCGTGGCGGTGCACGAGGCGTTCCTCGACGCCGGCGCCGACGTGCTCACCACGGCGACCTACCAGACGACGTTTCAGGGCATGGCGGACCTGGGGATGCCGGCGGTCCGGGCCGAGCGGCTCTTGCTCGAGGGCGTGGCGTTGGCGCGGCGGGCCTGGGGTCGTCGTTTGGAGCGTCTGGCGGCGGCGGCTGAGCGCGCTCGATCGGAGGGCGTGGCGGTGGTCGAAGCCCCGGCGCCGCCGCTGGTGGCCGCGTCGATGGGGTCGTACGACGCCTACCGGCA
>JBFXAS010000019.1:0-34703 GCA_050184075.1 Gemmatimonadales bacterium | reverse complement strand
GAGCCCGACCGCAACCAGCAGGAGCGCCTGGCCCACGACCATGCCCATCACCCGACCCGGCGCCGCGCCGACGGCCAGCCGGACCCCGATCTCCTGGCGGCGCGAGGAGACGCCGTAGGAGAGCACCCCGTAGACCCCGATCGCGCCGAGCAGGAGCGCCGACCCCGCGAAGACGCCGATCAGCAGCGCCGAGGTCCGCGAGCTGGCCACCGAGCCGGCGACGATCGCCTCCATGCTCTGGATTCGCGAGACCGGGGTCACCGGGTCGACGCTCGCGACCGCGCGCCGGATCTCGGGCTCGAGCACCGGCGCCGGCAGAGCGCTCTCCAGCATCGCCGTCATCGAGCGGGTGCCCCATTGGCCGAGTGGCCAGTAGAAGGTCGGCGCGGGCTCGCCGCTCAGCGATTCCTGCCGGACGTCGCTCACCACCCCGACGACCCGGCTCCACTCGGCCAGCCAGACCGGCCTGATCGTCTTGCCGATCGCCGATTCGCCCGGCCAGTACCGGTCGGCCAGGGAGCGGCTCACGACCGCGACCATCGCGCCCCGGCGGCACTCGCTCACCTGTTGGCGCCAGCTGCAATCGTCGTTCGCGTCGAAGAGCCGGCCCTCCTCGAGTCGGATGCCGGCGATTCGGAAGTAGCCGGGGCTCACCGAGAGCTCGTTCAGGATGTGCGCCGGCTCGCCGGGCTCGACGGGGTGGCCTTCGACGTGCATCGCGAACCAGTTGACCTGTCCGTCCAGCGGCAGCATGTTGGCGATCGCCGCGCCCGAGACCCCCGGGATCCGCGCCAGGGCCTCTTCGATCTGCAGGAACGTCGCCGCGCAGGATCCCATGCTGTCGTCGCAGCGAGCCGCGTCCTGGGTAATCCGGGCCGTCACGATCCGCTCGACCCGCACGCCCGGATCCCGCTCCAGCACGGCCTTCAAGCTCCGCATCAGGAGGCCGGCACCGATCAGCAAGATCGACGCGACCGCCACCTCGCTCACGACCAGCGCGTTGGAGAAGCGCCGGCCCCAGGCCGTCGGGCCGGCGCTCCGCCTGGCGCTGCCCAGAGCGGCGGCCTCGCGGATACCGGCGGTTCGGAGGGTCGGTGCGAGCGCGGCGATGCCGGCCGCGAGCAGGACCAGGACGCCGGTGAAGAGCAGCACCCGGGCGTCGATCCCCACTTCGTCGAGCCGGGGCGTGCCGGCCGGGAGCCAGTGGACCAGGAGCGGCGTGCCGACCGCCGCGAGGCCGACGCCGAGGGCGCCGCCTAACGTTGCCAGCACGAGCTGCTCCACCAGCACCTGCCGCCCGATCCGACCCCGACTCCCGCCGATCGCCCGTCGGACCGCGAACTCCCGCTCCCGCGCCGCGATCCGGGTGAGGTTCAGGTTGGCGACGTTGGCGCATGCCACCAGCAGGACCAGACCCACCGCCCCGAGCAGCAGCAGCAGCCGATCCTCGACCCGCTCGCCGATCGCCTCGGCGAGGGGCAGGACCCGGTTGCCCGGCTCCTGCCCGAACTCGTCCGGCATCCGCCACGGGAACCCGTCCCGCACCCGGGTGATCAGCGCGCGGTGCTCGGCGTTCGCCATCGGCACCGTGACCTCCGGACGGAGCCTGCCGATGAACGTCGTGCCCTGCGCGCTGGCCCACATCGCGGTGGGATTCGTCGGGTCGAGTGGTAAGGTCACCCAGAGCTCGGTGCCCGAGATCGGAAACTCGAAGCCGCGGGGCATCACGCCGACGATCTCGTGGAGCCGCCCGTCGAGCGTCAGCGTCCGCCCGATCACCTCGGCGTCGGCCCCGAAGCGGCGGCGCCAGAGCTGGTCGCTGATCACCGCCACGAGGTCGGCGCCGGCTTGGTCCTCGCCGGGGTAGAAGGTCCGCCCCAGCGCCGCTCGCGCGCCCAGCACGTCGAAGAACTCGGCCGACACGCTGCGCCCGGCGATCCGTTCGGGCTCCCCGCCGACCAACAGGTTGAACTCGCTCTCGAATCCGTAGGTGCCGACCGCCTGGTAGCTCCGGGCCTCCGCCCGGTAGATCAGCACGGCACCGGCGGGATAGCCGCTGCCCACCCGAACCAGCCGCCCGCTCTCGGGAAAGGGAAGCGGGCGGAGCAGGACGCCGTCGATCACGCCGAAGATCGTGGTGTTGGCGCCGATCCCGAGGCCGAGCGTCCCGATGGCCGCGAGCGCGTAGCCGGGCGAGCGCCGGAGGGTGCGCAGGGCGAAGCCGAAGTCGGAACGGAGCTGGCCCAGCCAGGCGATCCCGCTCGCCTCCCGGGCGTCCTCCTTGAAGCCGTCGACCGCGCCGAACATCGCTCGCGCCCGACGCCGCGCCTCCGCGGGCGCCACCCCACCTCGGACCAGGTCTTCCTCCTGTCGCTCGAGGTGGAAGGCGAGCTCCTCGTCCATCTCCCGCTCGAAGCGGCGGCGGCCGAGCAGGAGCCGGGCGGCGCGGAGCCAACGCCCGATCACGACCCGGGCTCCAGCGCTCTGGTGTCCAGCACCGCGCCGATCGCGCTCACCATGGTCTCCCAGGCGTCGCGCTCCTCCTTCAGGCGCCGTCGGCCGGCCGGGGTGAGCGAGTAGAACTTGGCGCGGCGATGGTTCTCGCTCTGGCCCCATGCGCTGGCGATCAGGCCCTGGTGCTCGAGCCGGTAGAGGGCGGGGTAGAGCGAGCCCTGCTGAATCTGGAGCACGTCGCGGGAGCACTGCTGGATCCGGAGCAGGATGCCGTAGCCGTGCATGGGCGCGAGGGAGACGGCCTTGAGGATCAGCATGTCGAGGGTGCCCTGGAGCAGATCGGGCGGTTTCGGCGGCACGGCTGGCTTCTCCTTGACAATCTAGGAGAGAGCATAGGGCCGCTCTCCTAGGTCGTCAAGGAGAAACGCCGGGTCCTCCTCAGGCGGGTTGCCGCCGGCGCCTTTATGTGTAGGTTTGCTACATAGATAGAGGGAGCCCCCGAGAGGAAGACCCATGACCGACCCCAAGCCCCTGTCCTTCACCGCCGTCCGGGTCCTCCAGGCGATCGCGGCCGGGACCCACTACGGCTTCGACATCATGGACGCCACCGGGCTCGCCTCCGGCACGGTCTATCCGATCCTGAGTCGCCTCGAAGCCGCCGGCATTCTGCGCTCCCGCTGGGAGTCCGTCGCCATCGCGCGGCGGGACAAACGCCCACCCCGCCGCTACTACGAGATCTCTCCCGCGGGCTCCCGCGAGCTGGCCCGCTCCCGGGCGCACTACGCCAGCCTGGGTGGCGCCAGGGCCGCTTCCGGGGTGCGGTCCTCCCGTGGGTGATCGACTGACCGCATCCGGTGAGCGGGTCTTCCGGCTCGCCCGCTGGCTGCTCCGCGGCGTCGCCCTGCTGGTGCCGGGCGTTCGGCGGGACGACTGGCGCGCCGAGTGGGAAGGCGAGGTCTGGCATCGCCTGGCGCGGACCGATCCCCGAACCACGTGGGGCGCGTTGCCCGGTGTCGCGGTGCGGCTCGCGGGCGCGATCCCGCACGCGGCGCTGCTCCGCGTTGCCGACTGGCGACTCGACCTGCTCCGCCACGACCTCCGCGACGCCTGGCGCGCCAGTTGGAAGCGGCCCGCCTTTTCCCTCACGGTGATCGGCACCCTGGCGCTCGGCATCGGCGCCAACACCGCGCTCTTCACCATGGTGAACTCGATTCTGCTCCGACCGCTGCCGTACGAGCGGTCCGAGGAGTTGGTCTTCGCCTACGGCGCCTTCTCGGGCAACCAGTTCGCCGCGATCTCGCCGCCCGACTTCCTCGACTACCGGGAGCAGAACCGGGTCCTCCGCTCCTTTGCCGCGCGGAGCTTCCCGAGCGACCTGGTGCTCTCGGGCGGCGGTGCCACCCCGGAGCGTGCGGACGGGGTCGCCGTGACCGCCAACTTCTTCGCGACCCTCGGCGTGGGTCCGCTCCACGGTCGGGACTTTCGGCCCGAGGAGGAGACGGCGGGCAGCGCCGTGGTGCTGCTCTCCCACGTTCTCTGGCAGCGGCGCCACGGGAGCGATCCCGGGGTGGTCGGCCGCTCGATCGACGTCAACGGTCGGCCTCACGAGGTGGTTGGCGTGATGCCGCCGAATGCGGACCCCACGGCCCGGGTCGACCTCTGGCTCCCGGTCGACCTCCACTCCGCCGGCGCCTCGATCCGGCGGTTTCATTTTCTCCGCGGGCTGGGCCGGCTCGCGAAGGGGGTCACCCTGGCCGAGGCGCAGGCGCAGCTGGACGTGATCGCGGCGCGGCTCGAAGCGACCTATCCGGAGAACGAGACCTGGAAGCTCAATTTGATCCCGCTCCGGGACGAGGTGGTGGGCGACGTCGGACGGACCCTGGTCCTGTTGCTCGGCGCGGTCGGGCTGGTGCTGCTGATCGGGTGCGCCAACCTCGCCAACCTCCTGCTCAGCCGCTCGACCACCCGGCAGGGGGAGATCGCGATCCGAACCGCGCTGGGAGCGACCCGACCACGGCTGGTGCGCCAACTCCTGGCGGAGAGCCTGTTTCTCGCGGTGGCGGGGGGCGCGCTCGGGCTCGGCGTCGCGCTGGCCGCGATCTGGGGACTCAAGCTCTCCGCGGCGAGCGCGTTGCCGAGGCTGAGCGAGCTGGCGATCGATCCGGTCGTGCTCGGATTCGCCGCGGCGGTGTCGGTGGGGACCGGGCTGGTCTTCGGGCTGGCGCCGGCGCTGCAGTCCGCGCCGGCCTCGCTCACCCCTGCGCTCGTCTCCACCCGGAGCTCGGGCTCGCGGCGCGGCCAGCGTGCGCGCGACAGCCTGGTCGTGCTCCAGGTCGCGGTTTCGCTGGTGCTCGCGATCGGCGCTGGGCTGCTGGTGCGGAGCCTCTGGCGGCTCCAGGCCGTCGACGCCGGCTTCGACGGTCGCGGGGTGGTGGTGGCGGACGTGCTGCTCCCCTCGACCGACTATCCCGACACCCGGGCGCGGCGGCGCTTCTGGAACGACGCGGTCGAGCGGCTCGCGAAGGCGCCGGGTGTGGAGATCGCCGCCGCCTCGCGAATCGTTCCGCTCTCCGGCGGCGGTGACACCTACTACTGGATCGAGGGACACGAGCCGACCGACCAAGGCGAGCGGCGGAACGCCCAGATCAACAGCGTCTCCCTCGGGTACTTCGAGGCGATGGGGATCCCGCTGGTGGCCGGCCGCGCTTTCGACGCCAGCGAGCGGGGCGGCGGGCCCCCCGCGCTGGTGATCAACCGGGGGATGGCCGAGCGGCTCTTTCCGGGGGAGAGCGCCGTGGGCCAGCGGCTGGTGGTCGACTTCGGTGAGCCCTACCATGCGGAGATCGTGGGCGTGGTGGGCGACGTGCTGGCCTCTGGTCTTCGGGCCGACGCGCCCGACGTCGTCTACGTGCCCGCCGATCAGCACCCGGCCTTCGGGCTGTCCTACGTGACCTTGATCGCTCGCGGGGAGCGGGGCGTTGCCGGCGTCGGCCGCGCGGTCCGGTCGGTGGTCGCGGAGCTCGATCCCAACCTCCCGATCGGCACCGTGCGGACCATGGACGAGGTCGTGGATGCGACCACGGCCAACGATCGGCTCACCGCGCAGGTCCTCACCGCCTTCGCGGCCGCCGCGCTGGGGCTGGCGATGATCGGGCTCTACGGCGTCCTCTCCTACGCCGTGAGCCAGCGGACCCGAGAGATCGGCGTCCGGATGGCGCTCGGCGCGCCTCGGGGCGCGGTCTTCCGCGGGATGGTGGCCCGGGGCGCGGCGATGCTGCTGGTCGGCATCGGGGTCGGGATTCCGATCGCGCTCATCGCCAGCCGCGCGATCCGGAGCATGCTCTTTCAGGTGGGGCCGGCGGATCCGCTGGTCTTCGTGTCGGTGACGGCGGCTCTGGTCGCTGCCGGTCTTGCCGCCGCGATCGTGCCGGCGCGGCGCGCCACCCGGGTCGACCCCAAGGTGGCGCTCCAGGCCGAGGGCTGAGGCGGCCTCCGCTTATGCTTCGGAATGCTCGCGCGCGTCGCCGCCGATCTGATGGTGCTGGTCCACCTGCTCTTCGTCGTGTACGTGGTGGCGGGTGCGCTCCTCGTGCTCCGCTGGCCGGCGACCGCGTGGCTGCACCTGCCCGCGGCCGTCTGGGGCGCGCTGATCGAGTTGACGGGATGGATCTGCCCGCTCACGCCGCTCGAGAACAGGCTCCGCGCCCAAGGCGGTGAAGCGGGGTACGCCGGAGGCTTCATCGAGCACTACGTGCTGCCTGTGCTCTATCCGGACGGGCTCACCCCTGGCAACCAGCGGGCGCTGGGCCTGATGGTGATCGCGCTCAACCTGGCCCTTTACTCCCTCGTCGTGCGCCGCGTGCGCCGCCGAGCCCGAAGCAGCCAATGAGCCAGCTGCGGGACCCGACACGGACCAGCGATTGCCCGTGAGTGCCCCGGCCGGGCGCACGGTGCCCCGGACGCCTCGGGACCGCTGCCCATTCGGCCGCGCGGGCGGTGTCCCCGGGCGTTCCGGGACCGCCGCCCATTCGGCCGCGCGGCCGGGCGCGCTCAGATGCGCGGCCGGGTCTCGCGCGGCGCCTTGCCGCAGTTGTCCGGCCAGTTCGGTGGCCAATCGCCGGGCGACCGCTCCCGCGAGATCAGCTCCGGATCCTCCGCCGCGAGATAGGCCAGCATCGCGGCGAGCGTCGCGTTGTGCTTGAGATCGTCGAAGACCACCTTGTCGAAGGTGTCGCGTCCGGTGTGCCAGGTGTAGGTCCCGTAGTTCCACGACACCGCGCCCATTCCGAAGGACGGCGTGCCGTAGCAGGCGAAGACGGCGCCGTCGGTGCCACCCGGATTGCCGGTCGGGACGTCGTTGAAGGCCCACGACACGACGTTGGGGCTCAGGCTGTCGGTGTAGAAGCCCGGCAGCCGCTCGTACCAGCTCTTGAGGTGGCGTCCCATGTCGGAGAGCCCGGCCCCCGAGAGCGACTGGATCCGGCCGGTGCCGTTGTCCTGGTTGAAGAGCGCCTGGAGGCCCTTCATCACCTCGGGGTGGTCTTCGGCGAAGGCGCGGGAGCCGTTCAGGCCTTGCTCCTCGCTGGCCCAGTGGCCGACCAGGATGGTGCGCTTCGGCTTGGGATACGCCCGCTTGAGGATCCGCATCGCTTCCATCGCCATCAGCGTGCCGGTGCCGTTGTCCGTGGCGCCGGAGCCGCCGTCCCAGGAGTCGAAGTGGGCGGAGAGGATCACGTACTCGTCGGGCTTCTCGCTGCCCTCGATGGCGCCGATGGTGTTGAAGGCGGGGACTTCGCCGAGGAGCTCGGCGTCGAGGTCGAGCGCGAGGACCGGCTTCTGGCCCCGCTCGGCCAGTCGGAAGACCAGGCCGTAGTCCTCGCAGCTGAGCGTCACCGCCGGCGCGACGGTGTTGTAGGTCTCGAAGATCTCGGTCACCCCCCACCCGCCGGTTCCCTCCGCTCCGCCCCCGAAGCCCGAGGGCGGGCGCCGGACGCTGGCCGCCGGTCCGCCGCCTCGCGCCGAGGCCGGCCCCCCCGGACCGCGCGGCCCGAAACGGCGGCGCCCGGCACCGTCGTCTCCGAAGGGATTGGGGAAGCCGCCGAGCTTGGTGCGCGACGAGATCACGCCGGCCGCGCCCGCCTGCTCGAGGCGGATGCCGAGCGAGCCGGTGCCGAGCGCCAGGGTGTGCCCGGTGCCCCTGTAGAGCTTGCTCCCGTCGGCGCCGTTGACGGACCACTCCCGCTGCATCACGGCCACCGCCGTGTCGATCCGCGCCTTCGATTCCGGAGTGGCCCACTCGACCCAATCCTCCGAGGGGCGACAGGTCGGCCAGGCCGGAGAGACGAGGACGATCTTGCCTCGCACATTCGGCAGCCAGCGGACGAACTCGGTGCTGTCCTCGAACTTCGGCAGCACGATCGCCTCGGCTCGGATGCTCCGGCCGCCGGTGCCCGGGCTCCAGGCCAGCATCGTTCCCTCGAGCGAGCGGACCCGGGGCTCCACCAGATCGACGTGCGAGGTCCCGCGGCGCCAGCCTCGCCAGGTGCCGTACGGCTCTTTGCGCGCTTCGATGCCCCAGGAACGGTAGGTCCGGATCACCCAGTCGCTGGCCGAGACGAAGCCGGGGCTCCCCGTGAGCCGCGGCCCGACCGAATCGAGCAGCACCTGCGCGAGGCGCTGCACGTCGGAGCTGTCCATGCCGAGCCGCCAGATCTGCTGGAGGACCGGGTCGGACGTCGGGAAGGAGCCGGGGGTCTGCGCGACGGCCGTTCGACCTGCGCTCGAGAGCGCGACGGCCACGAGGCAAACGCCGCATCGGGCAAGCTCGCGGGTCATCACACGAAGCATGGGGGGGCCGATCCTGGGCGAGGTGATGACGGAATCGTATCCTGACGGGTCGCGGTCGTCCAAGTGGCGCTCCACCTCGCTGCTGGCGGGGCAGCCGGGCGGCCTCGCTCCCGGGGCGTCCGTGGCGACCGGGCCTCAGGCCGGCGCGAAGCGCGCCTGGAAGAAGCGGAGGTACTCCGGCTCGTAGACCATCCGGAGCCCGCGGGCGGACGCCCGGTCGTCGTACACCGCCTTGACCGACTCCGCCACCACGTCGAGGTGCGCCTGGGTGTAGACCCGCCGGGGAATCGCGAGTCGGGTCAGCTCGAGCTTGGGGTAGCGGTGCCCGCCGGTCGAGGGATCACGCCCCGCGCTCACCACGCCCCGCTCCATCGCCCGCACGCCCGAGTCGAGGTAGAGCGCCGCCGCCAGCGTCTGCGCCGGGAAGAGGTCCTGGGAGAGGTGGGGGTAGAACTGCCGGGCGTTCAGGAAGATGGCGTGGCCGCCCACGGGGCGGACGATCGGAATCCCCCAGTCGATCAGCAGCTCTGCCAGGTAGCGCACCTGCCCGACCCGGGCGTGCACGTAGGGATCCTCGAGCGACTCCTCGATCCCGATCGCCATGGCCTCCAGGTCCCGGCCGGCGAGCCCGCCGTAGGTATGCAGGCCCTCGAAGACCACCACCATGTTGCGGAGCCGCTCGAAGAGCTCTTCGTCGCGAACCGCGACCCAGCCGCCGATGTTGACCAGACTGTCCTTCTTGCCGCTCATCCAGGCGCCGTCGGTCAGGGAGCAGAATTCGTGGACGATCTCCCTGATGGAGCGACCCTCGCAGCCCGGCTCCCGCTCTTGGATGAAGAACGCGTTCTCGACCAGCCGGGTGGCGTCGAGGTAGACCTTGATGCCGTGGCGATCGGCGAGGGCCCGGAGCTCCCGCGCGTTGGCGAGGCTCACCGGTTGCCCGCCCGCCATGTTGACCGTCGCCGCCAGGCTCACGTAGGCGATCCGCTCGGCGCCTTCCCGGCGGATCAGCGACTCGAGCTTCTCGAGATCGACGTTGCCCTTGAAGGGGTGGAGATCGTCGGGATCGTGGGCCTCGGCGATCACCACGTCGACGAACACGCCACCGGCCAGCTCCTGGTGGGCGCGGGTGGTGGTGAAGTACATGTTGCCGGGCACCAGTTGCCCGGCCGAGATCGCCGACCGCGAGAGCAGGTGCTCGGCGCCCCGACCCTGGTGGGTCGGCACGACGTTGGGATAGCCGTAGGCGTCGCGAACCGCAGTCTCGAGGTGGTAGAAGTTCCTGCTGCCGGCGTAGGCCTCGTCGCCGAGCATCATCCCCGCCCACTGCCGATCGCTCATCGCGCTGGTGCCGCTGTCGGTCAGCAGGTCGATGTAGACGTCGTCTGACCGTAGCAGGAAGGTGTTGTAGCCGGCCTCCTCGAGCGCCGCCTCGCGCCGCGAACGATCCACGACCACCAGCGGCTCCACCATCTTGATCTTCCACGGCTCGGCCCACGACCGGCGTCCGAGCTGCTGCCCCATGGTTTTCGGATGGGTCACGGGTGCCCTCGTTGCGCACGTTTGGGCGCAGCATACCGGGCAAATGCTGAGGAGACTCGGAAGAAGCCTTGAAATCCGCTTTGGAGCGGAGGCGTCAGACCCGACTGGCTATCGCCGCGGAAGGGGATTCGCCCGCAGACCCGACTGGCTGTCGCCGGGGAAGGGGATTCGCCCGCAGACCCGACTGGCTGTCGCCGCGGAAGGGGATTTGACCACCGAGCCGCTCGCCTGCGGCGAGCGGCGGTGGCCAAATCCCGGCGAGCCGGGAAGCCCACCGCGAAGCGGTGGGCGAATCGGGGCGCCGGGATTTGAACCCGGGACCTCCTGCTCCCGAAGCAGGCGCGCTACCAGGCTGCGCTACGCCCCGTGCTCAGACGGGCCCTGAGGGACTCGAACCCCCAACCTTCTGATCCGTAGTCAGACGCTCTATCCAATTGAGCTAAGGGCCCAGGACCCAAGTGGGCGGTACAAGATTCGAACTTGTGACCTCTACGATGTCAACGTAGCGCTCTAACCAACTGAGCTAACCGCCCGTCTGAAACCTGTCAGGCGGGCAGTCGGCCGGCGTCGGAGAGTCGGTCGGGGTGAACTGCCCGCCCTTCGTCTCTCGCCTGTCCGTCTGCCCGCCTGACCGGCCCTGCATGGCGGGGGTGGGATTTGAACCCACGACCTCCGGGTTATGAGCCCGGCGAGCTACCAGACTGCTCCACCCCGCGTCGTTTTTAGGCCCAGCGTCGGCCCGCGTCCCCAAAGACTTGCCCTGCCAACTCGGGTCCGTCCGCCGGTGCTGCCACTCAGAGCGGGAAACGGGACTCGAACCCGCGACCCCAACCTTGGCAAGGTTGTGCTCTACCAACTGAGCTATTCCCGCGCGACCGACGGGCAACCATTGTAGTGCCGGGACCCGCCGTTGGCAACCGCACCCGACCCAGCAATGGAGGCGAGGGGGATCGAACCCCTGACCTCGTGAATGCCATTCACGCGCTCTCCCAACTGAGCTACGCCCCCACTATATTGCGAGCGCTTCGGGGTGCTCGGGCCGCAACGCGGCAAGCTAGTGGCCGTCCCGAAGGGTGTCAAGCGAAACTCGTGCCGTTTCCCTCGCAGCAAACCAGCCATGGCCAAGAGGAAGTCCCCGAAGCGTGAAACCGCTGCTTCGCTTGGCGTGCACGAGGCCGAGCGGGACATTCTCGACCTCTATCTCAGCGAAGTGAGCCAGCGGGCCCTGCTCACCCCCGAGCAGGAAATCGCGGTCGCCAGGCGGGTGCAGGCGGGCGACGAGGCCGCGATGCACGAGCTGGTCACCCGTAATCTCCGCTTCGTCATCTCGGTTGCCAAGAAGTACCAGAACCGGGGCCTGCCGCTGGTCGATCTGATCGGTGAGGGCAACGTGGGTCTGATGACTGCTGCCCGGAAGTTCGATCCCGATCACGGCGTCAAGTTCATCTCGTACGCGGTGTGGTGGATTCGCCAGGCGATCCTGGCGGCGATCGCACGCCATGGCCGCACCGTCCGGGTTCCGCTCAATCGCACGGCCGACCTCTCGCGGATCATCCGCACCGCGGAGGCGCTCCGCCAGGAGCGGGGCCGCGAGCCGACCGCGGAGGAAATCGCCGAGGTGGTCGGGCTCTCCGTGGAGATCGTCCAGTCCCTCGCCGCGCTCAACGCCGCCGAGGTCCGGTTGGACGCGCCGATCGCGGCGGACGGCGATCGCACCACCATCGACCGTTTCCTGGTCGACGGACACGCCGACGCCGAGGCCGAGGCCATCGATCAGTTCCTGGTCGACGAGATCAACTCGGCGCTCGCCAAGCTGGCGCCTCGGGACGCCCGGGTGATCCGGCTCTATTTCGGCCTCGATGGCGGACGCGAGCACACCCTGGAGGAGATCGGCGTCATCTTCGGCGTCACCCGCGAGCGGGTGCGGCAGCTCCGCGACCGCGCGCTCAAGCGGCTTCGCGAGGGCGAAGCCGGGCGGGCGCTGGCCAGCTACGCCGCGTGACCGACCGCCTCAGCGCGGCCGGGGTGGCGCAGCTCGGGTTCATCCGGCGCACCGGCCGCTGGGCCGCCGACGCCGGCCGAGCCCTCTGGATGCCGAAGACCTGGGGGCCCCAGGTCGTGACTCAGATGCGGAGGCTCGGCGTCGACTCGATCCCGATCGCCGTCTTCCTCGCGATCTTCACCGGCATCGTCCTCGCGCTCCTCGCCTCCTATATCTTCACCGGCGCCGTCCCGCTCTACTTCGTCGGCGCGCTGGTTGCCAAGACGATCATGATGGAGCTGGGGCCGGTGCTCACCGGCATGGCGCTCGCCGGGCGGGTGGGCGCCAACATCGCGGCCGAGCTCGGGACGATGAAGGTGACCGAGCAGGTCGACGCCCTCGAGACCCTCGCGGTCGACGTCCATGCCTACCTGGTGGTTCCCCGCGTCGTCGCCGGGACCCTGATGTTCCCCGTCGTCACCGCGATGGCGATCGCCGTCGGCGTCGTGTCGGGCTGGATCACCTCGGTCAACCTGCTGGACCTCTCGAGCCCGGAGTTCTTCAAGGGCGTCCGGCAGTTCTATCAGTTCAAGGACGTCTGGTTCGGCCTGGTGAAGAGCGCCAGCTTCGGCGCGGCGGTCGCTCTGATGGGCGCCCTCACCGGGCTGCGCACCACGGGCGGCGCGGAGGGCGTCGGTCGCGCCACGACCCGCGCCGTGGTCCTCGGCTGCGAGGCGATCCTGGTGCTCGACGCCTTCTGGGCGCTGGTGCTCCTGTGATCCGGTTCACGGACGTCCACAAGGCGTTCGGCAGGAAGGTCGTGCTCGATGGCTTCGACCTGCTGGTGCCCGAAGGCGGCACCATGGTGCTCCTGGGCTACTCGGGCTCGGGCAAGAGCGTGGCGCTCAAGCACATCGTCGGGCTGCTCGAGCCCGATTCCGGCACCGTCGAGGTGGACGGCAAGATCGTGCCCGACCTCGACCGCGACGAGCTGGCCGAGCTCCGCGGCCAGATCGGCTACGTCTTCCAGTTCGCCGCGCTGCTCGACTCGCTCACGGTCTTCGACAACGTGGCTCTCGGGCTCCGGAGCCGGGGCATGGACGAGGACGTCGTGGCCGACCGGGTGGCCAGCAGTCTCGTGGTCGTCGGGCTCGAAGACGCGGGCGAGCGCTACCCGGCGGAGCTCTCCGGTGGGATGCGCAAGCGGGTCGGCATCGCGCGGGCGATCGCACTCAGACCCCGCTACATTCTCTACGACGAGCCCACGACCGGTCTCGATCCGGTGACGTCGTCGGTGATCGATGAGTTGATGCGGCGGACGCGCCAGGAGTTCGGCGTGACCGGACTGGTCGTCACCCACGATCTCCGGAGCGCCTTCCGGGTGGCCGATCGGATCGCGATGCTCTACCAGGGCCGCGTCCGACAGGTCGGGACGGTCGACGAGATCCGACACACGGACGACGAGGTCGTGCGCCAATTCATCGAAGGTCGCCCATGAAGCGACGAAACGAGTTCCTGGTCGGCGTCTCGGTCATCGCGGCGATCGCGCTGGTGGTCTTCGGGGCCATTTGGCTCTCCGAGGTCAACCTGGGCGGCAAGGACGTGATCAAGACGGCGCGCTTCCGGGAGATCGGCGGCCTCAACGTCGGCGCGCCGGTCACCCTCCGCGGCGTCCGGGTCGGCCGGATCGACGCGATCCGGCTGGCGAGCGGTGGCTGGGTCGAGGGCGATCTCCGAATCCGGCTCGAAGCCGACCTGCCACCGCAACCCGTCGCCATCGCGGCCTCGCAGAGTCTCTTCGGCGAGTGGCAGGTCACCGTGCTCGACTTCGCCGATGCCACCGATCCCACCCTGCGAGCTCAGCTGGTCGAGGCGGGTCGACCCGGCGGGGAGGTTTGGCCGGGAGCCACGCTGCCCGACTTCGGTCAGCTCACCCAACAGGCCAACCGGATCGCCACCGACATCGGGACCATGACCGGGCGGGTGTCCGGCGCGCTCGACTCCGCCGCCATCGCCGACGTCCGCTCGAGCCTGAGAGACCTCCGCGAGGCCGCCGACCGGCTCGCCGACTTCGCCCGCCGCCAGACCGCGCCGTTCAACCAGACGGTCAACAACCTTGCCGCCACTTCCGCCGAGGTGGGCGAAGCCTCGAAGAAAGTGAACCAACTGCTCAGTCGCGTCGATCAGGCCACCGACTCGGGCCGGGTGCGCGACATCGTCGAGGCCGCGCGGGGCACCACCGCCGACCTGCAAGCGGCCGCCGCCGATGCCCGCCAGCTGGTCGCCTTGATCCGCACCCACGAGCATACGCTGGTCCGGGTGCTCGAGACCTCGGACTCCATCCTCACCCGGGTCCGAACCGGCCAGGGGAGCCTGGGCCTCATCGCCCGCGACTCGACGCTCTATCTGGAGACCACCCAGGTGCTTGCCCAGATGCGGGGGCTGCTCGCCGACATCCAGGCGAATCCGCGTCGCTATTTTCGCTTCTCGGTCTTCTAGCCGTCCGGCGACGTCGAGAGGAGGTCGAGTGGGCACGCGACGGGGCAAGCCGGCGAGAGGTGGGCGCGCGAAGCGCGAGGTGAGCGCCGGGGGGGTGGTCATCCGCCGCGGCACCGGAGAGCCGCTGCGTTACCTCCTCATCAAGGACAGCTACGGACACTGGGGCTTGCCCAAGGGGCACGTCGAAGCGCGCGAGTCGGCGGAGCAGGCGGCCCTCCGGGAGACGGAGGAAGAGACCGGCCTCAGCGAGCTCAAGAGCCAGGGACCGATCACCACCATCGACTGGTACTTCCGGCTTCGGGGCAAGCTGATCCACAAGTACTGTCACTTCTTCCTGATCGAATCTGCCGCCGGGGATCCCGTGCCGCAGCTCGACGAGGGCATCACCGAGTGCTGCTGGCTCGGTCTCGAGGACGCGCTCGAGCGGGTCGATTATGCCAACGCGCGCGACGTGCTCCGTCGGGCCGGCGCGCAGGCCCAGGCGCTCGTCTCGTAGATCGATGGGGGTCGTGGCCGCGCTGCTCGATGGACGACAGGCCGCCGCCACCTTGCGCCGCACCCTTCCCAAGGCCCAGCACAGCACCCTCGTCTGCCGTCATTCCCGACAGCTGGTCCGGACCCTGGAGGAGCGGCTGCTGGACCTGATGGTGATCGGGCCCCGCGCCGCCCGGGCCGTGGACCTGCCCGGACTGCGGGCTCGCTTCCCCCGTGTCCCTCTGGTCGTCTTCGGCCCGATCCGCCCCGACGACGCGGCGACCGTGCTGGAGTACGACTCGGAACGGGACGCCGCCGCCGTCCTGGTGGAGGGCATCGACGATCCGCTGCTCGGCGAAGTGGTGACCCGTCAGAGCCAGACCGCGCGGCGGATCCATGCGCTCCGCGACGGCCCGCGCGCCCTCCGGCTCACCGAGCCCCTGCAGCAGTCGGCCTGGGCCGAGCTGGTGCGCACGGCGGGCAAGCCGCTGCCGACCAAGACCCTCGCCACGCGGCTCGCGGTGAGCCGGGAGCACCTCTCCCGGCAGTTCGGCGCCGGCGGCGCGCCGAATCTCAAGCGGGTGATGGACTTTCTCAGGGTGATCGTGGCCCGCGAGCTCGCGGCCAACCCCGGTCACGACGCGGCCAGCATCGGACGGGTGCTCGGGTTCTCGACGCCGAGCCACCTGCGCGCCGTGGTGCGGCGGGTCGTCGGTGCGAGTGTCACCGAGCTGCCCAGGCTCGGCGTGGCCGAGCTGCTCCGGCGCTTCGGCCGCGAAGGGGCCCGGAGCCGCCGCTGATCACCGCCTGACGCTCCCGCCGGCAGGCCGAGATCCGGTCGTCGAGTCCGCCCAACGCTCCCGCCGGCAGGCCGAGGTCCGATAGACGATGCCGCCGTCGGCGGCTCGTGATCCGGTCGCCGCTCCGCCTCGACCCTGGCTGCGGTCGAGGGGGTCGTGGTAGTCCGAATCGCCAAGGGAAGCTTTTGTAGAGAAACGAGTTACCTTTGATGCCGCCGGGGGACGGCCGGGTCCCGGACCGCGGGCGGAACGAGGACTCGGCGGCTTGCCACACCCCGGTGCTTGTGATACTTTTCACAAACTCCTGAAGTCACGATTCTTCAACGCTCTCGCGACCGGAAGCCATGGCGACTGACTCCGTTCTCCGTCCCGGCGAACTCAAGGACATCCTTCTCAAAGAGATCGCTGCGGCGGATCTCTCGGCCGTCGATACCGCCGATGTCGGCACCACGCTCGAGGTGCGCGACGGCGTCGCGCGGGTGTACGGGCTGCAGCAAGCCGTCGCGGGCGAGATGCTCGAGTTCACGTCCTCGGAGACGGGCGATACGATCACCGGTCTGGTCTTGAACCTGGAGCGGGACAACGTCGGCGCCGTGATCCTGGGCGACTATCTCAAGCTCAAGGAAGGCGACGAGGTCCGTTGCACCGGCCGGCTGCTCGAGGTGCCGGTGGTCGACGCGCTGCTGGGTCGGGTGGTCGTCGCGCTCGGCAACCCGGTCGACGGGCGCGGGCCGCTCAAGACCGCGGCCACCCGTCCGGTCGAGATGATCGCGCCGGGCATCATCGTCCGGCAGGGCGTGAAGGAGCCGCTCCAGACCGGTCTGAAGGCGATCGACTCGATGATTCCGATCGGTCGCGGGCAGCGGGAGCTGATCATCGGCGACCGCGGCACCGGCAAGACGGCGATCGCGATCGACACCATCATCAATCAGAAGGGCACCGGCGTCATCTGCGTCTACATCGCGATCGGGCAGAAGCGCTCGACGGTGGCGACGGTGGTGGAGCGGCTGAAGGAAGCCGGCGCGATGGAGTACACCATCGTGGTGGTGGCCTCGGCCTCCGACCCGGCGCCGCTCCAGTACATCGCGCCCTACTCGGGCTGCGCGATGGCCGAGCACTTCATGTACGCCGACGGCAAGGCGACGCTCTGCGTCTACGACGATCTCTCCAAGCAGGCGGCCGCGTACCGCCAACTCTCGCTGATTCTCCGCCGCCCGCCGGGTCGTGAGGCCTATCCGGGCGACGTCTTCTATCTCCACAGCCGTCTGCTCGAGCGCGCCGCGAAGATCTCCGAGGACCCGGCGGTGGTGAAGCTCGACGCCCGGATCAAGAAGCCGGGCGGTTCGCTCACGGCCCTCCCGATCATCGAGACGCAAGCCGGCGACGTCTCGGCCTACATCCCGACCAACGTCATCTCGATCACCGACGGGCAAATCTATCTCACGGCCGAGCTGTTCTACTCGAACGTGCGTCCCGCGGTGGACGCCGGCATCTCGGTGAGCCGGGTGGGCGGCAACGCCCAGATCAAGGCGATGAAGCAGGTGGCGGCGCCGCTCCGGCTGGCGCTGGCGCAGTTCCGCGAGCTCGAGGCCTTCGCGCAATTCGGCTCCGACCTCGACGCGGCGACCCAGCGGCAGCTGGCCCGGGGCGCCCGGCTGGTCGAGGTCTTCAAGCAGCCGCAGTACCAGCCGATGCCGGTCGAGCGCCAGGTCGCGATCATCTACGCGGTCACCAACGGCCACCTCGACGACGTCAAGGTCGAGCACGTGCGCCAGTGGGAGCGGGACTTCCTCGAGTATCTCGGCGCCCAGCACGCGCAGGTGTACCAGCTGATCACCGGCAAGAAGGTGCTCGACGACGAGGTGAAGGGGTTGCTCGACCAGGCGATCAAGGCCTTCAAGCCGCTCTTCCGGCCCGAGTAAGATGGCCAAGGGTCGCGAGCTCAAGAACCGCATGCGGGCGGTCGGTAACACCCGCAAGATCACCCGGACGATGGAGCTGGTGGCCACGTCCAAGCTGAAGCGCTCGCAGGATCGGGTGCAGGCGGCCCGACCCTACGCCGCAGCGCTCAGCGAGGTGATCGCCGACCTGATCAATCCGGAGCTGGCGCTCCACTTCCCGCTGCTCCGTCAGCCGGCCCCGCCGTCGAAGGGCGGGCCCAAGCGGGCGGCGGTCATCCTGCTCACCGCCAACCGCGGGCTCTGCGGCGCCTTCAACGCCAATCTGATCCGCGAGGCCCGCCGGCGGATCGAGGAGCTCGAAGAGCGGGGCTTCATGGTCGATCTCCACGTGATCGGGAAGCGCGGCGTCGGCTTCTTCAAGTATCTCGGACGACCGCTCGCGCTGGCCCGCGTCGATCTCTCGGATCGCCCGAGCGCGGAGGACGCGGCCGCGATCGTCGAGCCGCTGATCCGGGACTACTCGGCCGGACTCCTGGCCGGGGTCGACCTGGTCTATCCGAAGTTCAACAGCGCGGTGTCGACGCCCCCGGTGGTGGAGACGATTCTGCCCGTGGCGCCGCCCTCCGAAGGGGCTGCCCGGCGGCCCGACTACCTGCTCGAGCCGAGCGCCGCGGAGATCCTGGAGGGTCTCCTGCCTCTCTACGTCCGCAACATGGTCTATCGCGGACTGGTGGAAGCGGTGGCCGGCTTCTACGGCTCGCAGCGGACGGCGATGAAGAATGCGACCGACAACGCCGGCGAGCTGCTCAATACCCTGCGACGGACCTACAACCGGACCCGGCAGGCGCAGATCACCCAGGAGATCGCCGAGATCGTGGGCGGCGCAGCGGCGCTCCAGGGATAAGTGACGGGATCCGCGCTCGACTGGTTGCGAGGCGCGGGACGTGGCAGACGACGAGCGATGGCATGCGGGCCCGAGCCACACCGGGCCATGAACTCGAACCCGATGGGAAGGCGATGACCGCGACGGCGACGAAGCAGAATCTGGGAACGGTGGTGCAGGTGATCGGACCGGTGCTCGACGTCGAGTTTGAGCCCGAGCACCTGCCGGAGATCTACAACGCGCTCGTGCTACGCTCCAGCGAAGGCCCGATGAAGGTCGACCTGGTCGCCGAGGTCCAGCAGCACATCGGCCAGAACATGGTCCGCGCGGTGGCGATGAGCTCGACCGACGGGGTCACCCGCGGGATGCAGATTCTCGACACCGGCTCGCCGATCACGACGCCCGTCGGGAACGCTCCCCTCGGCCGGATCCTCAACGTGCTCGGCGAGCCGGTGGACGGCGGGCCGCCCATCCCTGCGGACGTCGAGCGGTGGCCGATTCACCGGGAGACCCCGAAGTTCACCGATCTCGAGCCCAAGACCGAGGTCTTCGAGACCGGGATCA
This sequence comes from Gemmatimonadales bacterium, assembly GCA_050184075.1. Taxonomy (GTDB): domain Bacteria; phylum Gemmatimonadota; class Gemmatimonadetes; order Gemmatimonadales; family GWC2-71-9; genus SHZU01. Next base: position 15,758 of record JBFXAS010000019.1, on the reverse strand, counting down.
AAGTGGTCGACCTGATCGCCCCGTTCGTGAAAGGCGGCAAGATCGGCCTCTTCGGCGGCGCGGGCGTCGGCAAGACGGTCGTGATCCAGGAGCTGATCAACAACGTGCAGAAGGGCCACGGCGGCCGCTCGGTCTTCTGCGGCGTGGGCGAGCGGACCCGCGAGGGCAACGACCTCTACGTCGAGTTCAAGGAAGCCAACATCCTCGACTCGGTGGCCCTGATTTATGGTCAGATGAACGAGCCGCCGGGCGCCCGGCTCCGGGTCGGCCTCACCGGTCTGACGGTGGCGGAGTACTTCCGCGACGTCGAAGGCCAGGACGTGCTGCTCTTCATCGACAACATCTTCCGTTTCACCCAGGCGGGCTCCGAGGTGTCGGCGCTGCTCGGCCGGATGCCGAGCGCGGTGGGCTATCAGCCGACCCTCGCCACCGAGATGGGCGACCTCCAGGAGCGGATCACCTCGACCAAGAAGGGCTCGATCACCTCGGTGCAGGCGATCTACGTGCCGGCCGACGACCTGACCGATCCCGCGCCGGCCACCGCGTTCGCCCACCTCGACGCGACGGTGGTCTTGAGCCGGGCGATCTCGGAGCAGGGCATCTATCCCGCGGTGGATCCGCTCGACTCCTCCAGCCGGATCCTGGATCCGCAGTTCGTGGGCGAGCGGCACTACAACGTTGCCGTGGGCGTGCAGAACACGCTCCAGCGGTACAAGGCGCTCCAGGACATCATTGCGATCCTCGGCATGGACGAGCTCTCCGAGGACGACAAGCTGGTGGTGGCCCGGGCCCGGCGGCTCCAGAAGTTTCTCTCGCAGCCCTTCTTCGTGGCCACCCAGTTCACCGGCTTCGAGGGCAAGTACGTCAAGCTCGCCGACACGGTCGAGAGCTTCGAGCGTGTCCTGGCGGGCGAGTTCGACCATCTGCCCGAGCAGGCCTTCTACATGGTGGGCACGATCGAGGACGCGGTCGAAAACGCCAAACGGCTCGCGAGCAGCTGATGGACGTCCTCGTGATCAGCCCCGAGGCCTCCGTCTACTCGGGACCGGCGGACTCGCTGGTGGTCCCGACCTCCGACGGTGAGGTCGGGATCCTGCCCAGGCACGCGCCGTACATGGCGCTCCTCGGCAAAGGGACTCTGACGGTGAAACAAGGGGGCAAGGTCCACCGTTTCACTGTGCAGGGCGGCTTTCTTCAGGTCGTCTCCAACCGGGTTCGGGTAGTCGCAGAGCAAGTAGCGCCGGCCTGACGGTCGGCGCTTCGCCCAAGGAGATCCTCAGTGCTTCGTAAGGTCCTGCCGATCATCGGTCTGTCGTTCCTCGTCATCACCCCACTCGCCGCGCAGTCCACCGGCACGCCGGTATTCCTCGCGCCGTACCGCGCCTTCGACCGGACCGAGTTCGGCGGGTCGGTCTCGGATCCGGGATCGGGCGTCGCGCTCGAGGGATTCTACCGGCTCGGCGATCGCAAGTACGATTTCGGCTTCCGGGCCGGCGTCTTTGATGGCGACGGCAGCGTGACCCGGTTTCTCGTCGGGGCGGACTTCCGGACCCGGGTGGTCGATCACACCGAGGACTTTCCCCTCGACGGGGCGTTCACCCTCGGGCTGGGCGCCTCCTTCGGCGACGGCGTCACCGTGGCGCGGATCCCGGTCGGCGTCTCTTTTGGGCGGCGGGTGGCCCTGGAGGACTCCAACGTCGAGTTCGTGCCCTATTTCCAGCCGGTCATCTCCCCGGTGTTCGGCGACATCGACAGTGACGTGGAGTTCTCCCTCGGGCTCGGCGTGGACGTCAAGCTGAGCCGGCGCTTCGAGCTCCGGGTGAGCGGCGCGCTGGGCGATCTCGACGGCATCGGATTGAGCATTGCGTTCTTGCGTTAGGCGGCGGGCCGGCGTCGGCCGGACCCGCGTCGCGGCCCTCCTCGCGGCGGCCGTGGCCGCCGGCGCGACCGGGGCGCGGGCGCAGGCCATCGGCATCCCGGTGCTGGCCGGTGGGGTGCCGCGCGGGGTCACCCTGCAGGCCGGCTTCGGCGTGGCCGACGAGGGCGCCGGGAAGGGCAGCGCCGTGATGGTCGGCGCGCAGTACGGCGGCCGACTGGTCGGGATCGGCGGCTTCGTCGGGCGCCGGATGAGCGACCGGGGCGCGGCCGGCGACTACTTCGACGTCGGGGCGATGGCGAGCGCCCGGATCTTCGGTGGCCCGCTCGTTCCCTTCGCGGTGATGCTCCAGGCCGGGGCCGCCTACGCCTCGATCGATGCCGGGGCCGGCTACTCCTCGTCCGTGAAGGTCTGGCACGTGCCGGCGGGGCTCGCGGTTTCGTGGGTGGTTCCGCGGCCTGGCGTGTCCATCAAGCCGTGGGTCTCGCCGCGGCTCGACTGGAACCGGGTCTCCCGGCCCGGCACCGGCGCGGGGGTGGCGAGGTCGGTCTCGACCAGCTCCGACTTCGGCCTGAGCGGTGGGATCACCTTCGGGTTCCTGAGCGGGCTCGCGATCGACGTGGCCTACGACCGAGTGTTCGCCGAAGCGGCCCGGTCGACGATCGGCGTCGGCCTCGGCTTCACGCTGCCATGAGATTGGAGCGGCCGATGGGGCGACGAACCAGGCGAGGGATGGGCGCAGCGCTGGTTGCCCTCGGTGCGCTCGGCGTCGGGGCCGACGGGTCGGCCGCGCAGACCACCGGGCTCCCGCTCAGGATGATGCCGATCCGAACCGGCGTCGAGCTGGCCGGCGATCTCGGCCTCGCCAGGCTCACCGAGGGCACCGAGGAGCGGAAGGTCACCGCCTTTGCCGGATCGGCCTTTGCCGGGATCGGGCCAGTGGGCATCGGCGCCACCGTGGTCCGGGCCGCCCGGAACGACGACGGTCCCGATGTGACGGCGTTCACCGGGATGTTCGGGGTGCGGGTCCTCGGCGGACCGCTGGTGCCGCTCAGCATCACCTGGCAGGGCGCGGTCACCGTGCCGCTCGGGACGATCGACTCGGTCGCCAGCGGCTCCAGCGACCGTCCCTGGCGGGGATCGCTCGGGCTCGGCGCGGCGCTCACGATTCCGTTCCCGGTGCTCGCGATCACCCCGTGGGTCGGACCGCGGGTCGATTACTTTCGGCGTCAGCCGATCAGCGGATCCCGCGCCAAGGGGGCCGTGGCGGCCGGTGTCGACCTGGGATTCCTGAATGGTCTCGTGCTCCGCGCCGCGTACGACAGTCGAGTGGGCTGGGAGCCCGCCGACCAGGCCCCCGCGGGCGTGAGCTTCGGGGTTGGTTACCGCTTCCGATAGAATGGGGATGGCATGACCGCTCAGCGGATTGCCCGGGCCTGGCTGCTGATCGGGCTCGCGCTCACCGGATGTGCCCAGACGTTCGACGCCACCAATCTCGGCGTGCCGGCCACGCTCGCGGCCGAGGCCGGCGCCACGCCCACGGGCCAGCCCTTCAAGGTGGGCACGCACACGATCCATGGGCTCTGGGGCTTGGTCACGATGAAGCAGGCCCGCTTGGACCGGGCGCTCGCCGGCCAGCTGGTCGGCGGTGACGCCGTCGCGCAGGTGACCATCAAGACCAAGACCAGCTTCTGGGACCTGCTGGTCACGGTGCTGACGGTCGGCGTGGTGGCCCCGCGGTCGGTCACGTACGAGGGGATCATCGTCGGCCGTTAGGTCCCGCCGGCCGTCTCGCTCTCCCGGCCCATCAATCGCTCCACCATCGCAGCGTTGGCGCTGGCCGCCCCGCGTCCCTCCTCGACCAGCGCGCGCCCGCTCGCACCCGCCCTGGCCCTGGCGTCGTCGTCGTCGAGCCACTCGAGCCAGCGCGCCGCCAGCTGATCGGCGTCCCGCACCTCACGCGCGCCGCCGGTCTCGAGCGCCCGCGCGGCCGCCCAGCTCGAGGCCCAACGCGGTCCGAACAGCACCGGGAGGCCGTGCGCCATGGGCTCGAGCACGGAGTGGAGTCCCCGCCGGCCGAATCCGCCACCCACGAAGGCGATCGAGCCCGCCGCGTACAGCGTCATCAGCACCCCGACCCGATCGACCACCACCAGCGAGCCCGGTGGACCGCTCTCGCTGGCCCTCCGCGCGTCGGTCAGCCCATGACGCGCGGCGAGGTCCAGCGCGGCCGAGACGTGCACCGGGGTCGGTTCGTGCGGCACCAACAGGAGGCGGGCGCTCGGGTGGCTGGCGCGGACCCGGACCAGGGCGGGCATCAGCACGGCCTCGTCTCCGGCCCAGGTCGACCCGGCCACCAGGGTGGGGGCGCCGGCGCCGAGTCCGAGGAGGGGATCGGCCGGATCGACGGCGGCGCGGCGCAGCGCGCTGTCCACCGCGGGGTCGCCGGCGACCTCGATCCCGGCGCTCGGCGTGCCTAACGATTCCAGGCGGGCGGCGTCCCCCGGCTGCACGGCCGCGGCCCCGCTCACCGCCCGGTAACCCGGTCGGGTGAGGACCCGGCCGGGCCACCGGAGCCGACCGCTCACCGGGCTCACGGTGGCGGCCACGATCCCGATCGCGACCCCGCGTTGCGCCGCTCGGGTGGCGAGCTCCGGCCAGAGATCCAGCTTGGCGAAGACCAGCGCCCTCGGGCGGAGCGCATCGAGCAGCGCCGACGCCGGGCCGGGGAGATCGTAAGGGAGGTAGTCGGCGTGGTCGACCGGCAACCGGCGGGCGAGGCGCTCGGCCGACGGGCTGAAGAAGCTCGCCACGATCTGCCACTCGGGGTGACGCGAGCGGAGGATGCCGAGCACCGCCTCGGCCTGCAGGCCCTCGCCGACCGAGGAGGCGTGGCACCACAGCAGCGGCCGCACCGGCTCACGCGCGCGCTCGGCCCACGCGAGCCAGCGCTCGAGCGCGGCCCGGCGCTCCCGGTCGCCCTGGGCGAGCTTCCGGTGGAGTGGCCGGGCGAGCGGCAGGGCGGCGTAGGCGGCCCGCGCCAACACCCGATAGGCGAGGCCGGTCGGCGCGATCGTCACGGAAGCGGGCTCATCGGTCGAGGAGAGAATAATCGGAGCGGGGCGCGGGCGCGCCTTGCCTTTTTTTGGAGGCCGACCCAGTATTCCGACGCCCCTCGCAGGTAAGTCAGACCCCGTGATAAGGAGGTGATCCATTGTCTAGTGCGTGTAGTCGTTCGAGCTTGATCTGGGCAAGCGATCGCCGGAGGATCGCGTAGTCCCGAGAGCGTGAAGGTTCGCGCCCGGGCCACGCGGTTCCCAGGCGTATCGTTTCAAGCTCGAGGACACCGAGTCGCGCCGTTCGCCGAACCCGGCGGGCGGCGCGACGCACGTCCGGGACCACCGGCGTTAGGTCCGCGCGCCCGGCGGGGGCCGCCCGGGTGCCGGAGCGCCCTGCCGTCGCGGCTGGCGCCGCCGCCGGCCGAGAACGGGGCGCGCGTCTGAATCTCCCGGGCGCGGGCGCCGTAGTACTTGCCGATGCGTGAGTCCTCCTACTGGGTCCGATCGCGCGCACCGCGCCACAGCGTCACCTTCGCGCTGCCGCTGCTGCTCGCCTACGAGGGACTCGCCTTCCTGCTCTCGGGCGACTCGCTGGCCGGCGTCCGCAACGGGGCCGACGTGCTGCTCAAGAGCGTGTTCACCGCCTTCGGCGGCCGGAACGGGCTCACGGTTTTCGGCGTCCTGCTCTTCGGGATCGGGACCGCGATCGTCCTCCGCGACCGGAAGCGCCGCGGGCCGATCGAGCCGCGGCTCTTCCTGCCGATGCTCGCGGAGTCGGTGGTCTACGCCACGCTCCTTGGCGGGGTCGCGAGCACCCTGACCTCGCTCCTGCTCGGGCGTCTCGGCTTCGCCCTCGCGCAGGGCGGGTTCGACCAGTTCGGTCTCCCGACCCAGATCATGATCTCGCTCGGCGCAGGCCTCTACGAGGAGCTGCTCTTTCGGGTGCTCCTGGTGTCCGGCCTGGCGCTGATGGCCAAGCAGCTCTTTGGCTGGAAGCTGGGCCCGAGCGCGGTCTTCGCCACGGTGGTCGGCGCGCTGGTGTTCTCCGCGTTTCACTACGTCGGTCCCTTCGGCGATCCCTTCGCGATCCCGTCCTTCACCTTCCGCGCGATCGCCGGGATCCTCTTCAGCGGCCTGTACCTGGCGCGCGGATTCGGGATCGCCGCGTGGAGCCACGCGCTTTACGACGTGCTGCTCGCGCTGCTCCGCTGATCCTCTCTCATCCCGCCGCCCGGCGCCGGAAGCGCGCCGGCGTGAGGCCGGTCTCCCGGCGAAAGAAACGCCCGAAATAGGGCGGATCGCGGAAGCCCAGATCGCGGGCGATCCGCTCCGCCGAATGCTCGGTGCCGAGGAGCAGCCGCTTGGGCCCCCGGGAGCCAGGCCGATGCGGTCGCCGGCCACCCACGAAAAGTACCAGACTGCCGTGGTTTTTTTGCGAGCCGCGATCTCGTAGGGACGGAAGATCCCGGCGATCGTCGCCGGTGGATCGTCTCCCTTCCTCGACGGAGGCAGCATGATGGTGGGATGGCTGTTGGCGGCCGGTGCGCTGGTCTCGGGCGGCGCGACCGGTGATACGCTCCGAGTGGACGACCAGCGCTGCCAGGTCCAGGGCGACGTCGAGCGGGTCGAGCGCCGCGGCCGGCGGGCGTTCCGGCTGAGCACCGGCGTCGCGACCCGCCGCGACGTCGCCTTCCAGGACGGCACCGTCGAGTTCGACCTGGAGATGAGCGGAGAGCGGTCGTTCGTCTACCTCCGCATCCGAATGGCATCGGACCGTGAGTACGAGGAGCTCGACCTGCGGCCCCACAAGGGGAGCCTGCCCGACGCGATCCAGTACGCGCCCGTCTATCGCGGCGTCTCGGGATGGCAGCTGTACCACGGGGCGGGGTTCACCGCCGCCGCACCGATGCCGACGGGAGGTTGGGTGCACGTGCGGCTCGTGGTCCGGGGCGATCGCGCCGCGCTCTTTCTCGACGGGGCTGCGGAGCCGGCGATGGTCGTTCCGAGACTTGCCCGTCCGTCCCGCTCGGGCCAGCTCTCGATCCGGTCCTTCGTGCCCGACGGCGCCCGTGGCGCCGAGACCGTCTTGTACAGCAACATCGTCGTCGAGCCGGACGTGACGCCGGTCGACTTCGGGAGCTACCCGGTCGAGCGCGAGTCCGTGCCGGGTGTCGTCGCCCGTTGGGAGATCTCGGAGGCGTTCGCCAATCCAGAGGGACACGTGACGGCGCTGCCCGAGGCCGATCGCGGCCCGTGGCGGGCGGTGGCCGCGGAGCCGTCGGGGCTGGTGGTGCTGGATCGCCATCTCGACCGGCCAGAAGGCGCCCGGCGCGCGGCGGTGCTGGCGAGGATCTACCTGGAGAGCGAGCGGTCCGGGGTCGTGCGGCTCAACCTCGGCTTCAGCGACGCGGTGACGGTGTTCCTCGGTGGTCGCCCGATCTACTCGGCCGATGCGGCGTACTCCCAGAACTTCCCGCGGCAGGACGGATTGATCGGACTCTTCCAGTTCGTGGTCTACGTTCCGGTCGCGCCCGGTCGGACCGAAGTGGTGGTCGCGGTGACCGACGTGTTCGGCGGCTGGGGGCTGATGGGTCAGCTGATCGAGTCCGCCGGGGTCTTGGTGAGCCCGTAGCGGCGGCGTCAGGCGGCGGGCGAGTCGCCGAGCACCACGCGGGCGTCTGCCGCCCGCACCCCGTCGCCATAGACCACGAGCGGGTTGACGTCCAGCTCGGCGATGCTCGGGTGGTCGCTCATCAGCGCGGCGATCCGGAGGATCACCTCCTCGACGGCCGCGAGGTCGGCCTCCGGCAGCCCGCGGAGGGCCCCGAACAGCTTGGCGCTCCGGAGCGAGCGGACCATCCGCCCGGCCTCGTCGCGAGGGAGCGGCACCATCCGGAACGCGACGTCGCCGAGGGCTTCGACGAAGATCCCGCCCAGCCCGACCATGATCAGCGGCCCGAACGACGGATCGCGAGTGGCCCCGACGATCAGATCGCGACCCGGGGCCACCATCGGCTGCACCAGCACCCCGTCGATCGTCGCGGAAGGCGCGGCGCCGGTGACCCTCTGGCGAATCCGCTCGAAGGCCGCGGCCGCTTCCTCGGGGCCGCTCACGTCGAGCTCGACGCCGCCGACGTCGCTCTTGTGGACGATGGCCGGCGCCACGACCTTGAGCGCGACCGGACCGTCCGCCGCGAGCGCGGCGGCCTCCTCGGCCGTACGGGCGAGACGGGCCCTGGCCGTCGGAATCCCGTAGGCGTCGAGCACCTCGAGCGCTTCGGGCTCGGCGAGCTTCCGCGTGTCGGCCGGACACGCGGCGAGGAGGCCCGCCACCCGATCGCGGTCCACGTCGAGGCTCGGGAAGACCGGCGCCGGGCGCTCGGTGCGCTCCCGGTGCCGGACCAGCGCGCCGAGGGCCCTGGCCGCGGATTCGGGGAAGACGTAGGCCGGAATGCCGGCGTGGCGGAGCCCCGCCTTGCCCTGCGGCAGCCCGGCGTGACCCATCAGCACCGCCATGATCGTCTTGCCGGGACTCGCCAGCGCGGCGTCGGCGATGGCCTCGCTCACGTCGGCCTGGCTCACGCCCAGCGGAGGGACGAAGATCGCCAGCACGGCATCGACGTTGGGGTCGACGAGCAGCGCGTCCAGGGCGGCGCGATACCCCTGCGGCGTGGCGGAGGCGATCATGTCGAGCGGGTTACGGATCGCGGCGTAGCTCGGGAAGAGCGGCGCCAGACGGGTGACCGTCTGATCCGAGAGCGTCGAGACCTCGATGCCGTGGGTCTCGAGGGCGTCCGCGGCGAGGATCCCCGGTCCGCCGGCGTTGGTGAGCACCGCGGTGCGCCGGCTCTTCGGGAGCGGCTGCCCCGAGAAGGCGATCGCGAAGTCGAACAGCTCTTCGACCGAGCTGGCTCTCAGCACCCCCGCCTGGGTCAGCATCGCGTCGACCGCCAGGTCGCTCGCGGCGAGGGCGCCGGTGTGCGATGAAGCCGCCTGCGCCCCCGCGCGCGAGCGGCCCGACTTCACGGCCACGATCGGCTTGGTGCGGGTGATCCGGGTGGCGATCTCCAGGAACTTGCGCGGATTGCCGAAGCTCTCGATGTACATCAGGATCAGGTCGATCTCGGGGTCCTGCTCCCAGGTCTCGAGCAGATCGTTGCCGCTCACGTCGGGCTTGTTGCCGACGGAGACGAACTGCGCGATCCCAATGCCGTATTCGCTCGCGTAATCGAGCACGCTCAGGCCCAGCGCGCCGGACTGCGAGACGAAGGCGGCGCGCCCCACCGGCGGGAGGTTGGGGAAGAAGGTGCCGTTCATCGCGATCGCGGGATCGGCGTTGAGCACCCCCATGCAGTTCGGGCCGACCATCCGCACGCCGGCCTCCCGCACCAGGCGGGTCAGCTCGCGCTCCCGCGCCTCGCCGTCGGCGCCGATCTCCCGAAAGCCCGCCGAGATCACCACCAGGCCTTTGACCCCGCGCTCGATGCAGTCCCGCACCACGTCGAGCACCACCGCGGCGGGCGTCACGATGATGGCCTGGTCGACCTGCTCGGGAATCTCCGCGACGGTGGGGAAGGCGGGAATCGAGCAGATCGAGCGGGCCTTCGGGTTGACCGGGTAGATGGGACCGGTGAATCCACAGCGGGCCAGGCTGGCGACAATTTCGTGGCCGACGGTGCGGGGGGTGCGGGACGCGCCCACGACGGCGATGGAGCGGGGGCGAAGGATCGGATCGAGTCGGTGGTCGGGCATGCCTCAAGCTAGCCGGAGGCGAAGCGGAAACCAGCGGGGTTCCGTGAAGATTCAGCGAAAGTCACGCGAACGAAACGCGAGCGCGACCGTGGGACGGATCGGCTTCATCCGCTCCGCGAGGATCTGGATCACCGGCCCGTCGCGCTGGATCTTGCCCTCGATCAGCAGGAAAGGCGAGTGGCGCACCACCTCGCGATGGGCCATCTCGACCTCCCGGCGCACGATGAAGTTGAGGAAGCCGAACTCGTCCTCCATCAGGATGAAGAGCACGCCATTGGCGCTCTCCGGGCGCTGTCGGGTGACCACCAGCCCCCCCACCATGACCCGTTGGCCGTGCCGGGTCGAGGCCAGCATCCGGCTGTCGATCGCGCCCGCTTCGGCGAGCCGGCGGCGGAGGTGCTCCACCGGATGCCCAACCAGACTCACGCCTGTGGAGAAGTAGTCGAGGAAGACCGCCTCGGTCCGGCCGAGCTTGCGTGGCGCGTGGGTGGTGGGGCGCGCGGGGGCGAGCGGGAGCGTGTCGCTCACGTGCCGGAGGGCTTCCCACGCGGCCTTACGGCGGTCGGGCTCCCAGGCCGTGAAGGCGCCGGCGCGGGCGAGCGCGGTGGCGTCGGCGCGGCCGAGCCGGGCGGCGCGGACCACGTGGCGGATGTTGACGAACGGGCCGTCTTTCCGGGCAGTCTCCAGCGCCGTCACCGCCTTGTCGCCGACGCCGCGCACGAAGCGCCAGCCCAGCCGTAAGGCCGGCTTCGGACCGCTTTCGATGGGTTGAGGTCGGGGCGGGGACGCGGCACGAACCCTCGGTCGTTTGGCGCTGGAGGCGGATGGCGCATGAGCGGGGCTGTCGGCAAGACCGTCGTCCGCCAACGCGCTGTCGCGACCGAGGGTCCGTGCCGCGTCACAGGCGTCGGAACGATGCTGGCGGCGGGCCTCGGCCACGCGGGAGCGAGCGGGCTGGGCTGGGACCTCAGGACCGACGTTAGGCGGGATTGGCTCCGGCGCGATCGTGAAGCGATCGAGGCCCGCTTCGGCGCGGAGCGCGCCCGGATCTGGCGGCTCGCCCGCGAGCGCGCCGTTCGGGTGGAGGAGCTCCACGGTGCAGTCGGCGGCGCCGCGCGCGAGGCAGGGCGGGAGGACGACGACGCCAGCCCGGCGCGAGTCGTGGATCAGGGTGGCGATCGGGTAGAAGCCCATCGGCTGGGCGTTCAGGAGCCCGAGCAGGAACTCGGTCGGATAGTGGCACTTGAGGTACGCGGTGGCGTAGGCGATCAGCGCGAAGCTCCAGGCGTGCGACTCCGGGAAGCCGTAGTTCGCGAAGCTCATCAGGTCGTCTTCGATCTGCTCGGCCACCGACTCGTTGATGCCCTTCTGGATCAGCCGCTCGCGGAGCTGCTCCAGCGCGTCGATCAGCCGGGTTTTCTTCCGAGAGTGTCCCATCGTGCGGCGGAGGAGGTCGGCGTCGGCCGCCGTGTACCCGGCCAGGGTCATCGCGATCGCCATGGCCTGCTCCTGAAAGATCGGGATGCCCTGAGTGCGGGCGAGCAGGGGCTCGAGCGCAGGGTGGAGGTAGCTGACCGGCTCCTCGCCCCGGCGCCGTTTGGTGTAGGGGTGGACGAACTTGGCCTGGATCGGGCCGGGGCGGATCAGCGCCACCTGGACCACCAGGTCGTAGAGCCGCTCGGGGTTGGTGTGGAGGATCGATGCGATCTGGGCCCGACTCTCGATCTGGAAAGTGCCGATGGTCTCGCCCCGGGAGATCATCTCGTAGGTGGCGCGGTCGTCGTCGGGGAGCCGGTACATCGCGAGTCTGGTGCCGGTGCGCGCCTCGATCGCGTCGAACGCCCGCCGCACCAGCGCCAACCCGCCCAGGCCGAGGAAGTCGAATTTCGGGATCCCGACCGCGTCGAGATCGTCCTTGTCGAACTGGATGATGGTCCGCCCCATCGTGGTCGACTCGATCGGGAGATAGTCGCCCAACGGTTGGCTGGAGAGCACGAAGCCGCCGGGATGGGTGGAGCGGAGTCGGGGCAGGTCGTCGAAGGCCCGCACCGCCTGGAGCACCTGTTGCGCCTTCGTCTCGGAGAGATCGAAGCCCTGTTGCGCGGCGAGCCCCTCCTCCAGGATCTGGGCGCCCTCGAGACAGCCCGCGCGATGGAGCCGCTTGGAGAGCTTGAAAGCCAGCTCCGCCGGATAGCCGAAGGCCCGCATCGCGTCCTGGATCGCGGTGCAGGCGCTGTAGATCTGGGTGACCCCGGTGAGGGCCGAGTGGGAGCGCTGGTAGCGGCGGTACATGTAGTCGAGCACCTCTTCGCGGCGATCGTGCTCGAAGTCGACGTCGATGTCGGGCGCCTCGGTGAGCCCGTCGACCCGGGCCTCGGAGAGGAAGCGCTCGAACAGCAAGCCGTGCTTGACCGGGTCGACCGCCGTGATTCCGAGCGCGTAGGCCACGGCCGAGTTGGCGGCGCTGCCGCGGCCCTGCGCGAGGATGCCGCGCTCCCGGGCGAAGCGCACCGCGTCCCACATCACCAGGAAGAAGCCGGCGAAGCCGAGCCGGCCGATCACCGCGAGCTCGTGATCGATCTGCGCCGCTTCTCTGACCGTCGGCTCGCCCCAGCGCTCCCGCGCGCCGGCCAGAGCCAGCTCGCGGAGGAAGCTGTCGTCGTCGTGCCCGGCGGGGACGTTGAAGGTGGGCAACGGCGGCCGGACCCAACGGAGCTCGAACCCGCACTCGCTCGCGATCCGAGCCGCCTCGCGCACGCCAGCCTCCGCGCCGCGCCAGCGGGCGGCCACCTGCTCGGGAGCGAGGAGCCGCCACTCGCCGTTCGGATGGAGCTTGCCGGCGTCGGTGGCAGGGACGATCTCGGTGCCGTGACGGAGCGTGGTCAGCACCTCGTGCACCAGCCGCGAATCGTCGTCGACGTAGCGGGGATCCTGGGTGACGACCCAGGGCACCCGCTGCCGCCGCGCCAGCTCGACCAGCGCGCCGGCGAGCGCCGACTCGTCGCGCCCGGCCCGATGGAGCTGCACCTCCACCGCCACCCGGGCGCCGAACGCCTCGCGATAGCGGGCGAGCAGCGCCGCCGCGTCCTCGGGCCGCCGTTGCCGGATCAGGGTGGCGAGCGCGCCCGACGCTGGCCCGGTGAGGAGCTCCACGTCCCGGCTCCGCTCCAGCAGGTCGTCCCAGCCGAGCCGGAGCCGGCCGCGCCCGGCGGTGCGGCGAGTCCACTGGCGGAGATTGCCGACCCGCGAGCGGGTGACCAGTCCGGCCAGGTTCTGAAAGCCCGTCGCCGATCGGGCGAGCAGCGCGAGCGGCCGGCCGTCCACCTCGAGCTCCACGCCCGCCACGGGGCGAACTCCGTGCTCCCGGCAGGCGAGCCCGAAGCGCACCAGCCCGCCCAGGTCGGCGTGGTCGGTGAGGCCGAGCGCGGGATAGCCCAGCGCCGCCGCCCGCCGGACCAGCGCCTCGGGGCTCACCGCGCCGTCGCCGAAGGAATAAGCGGAATGGCAGCGGAGCTCGACGAACGGCTCCGCCATCAATCCCACCAGCCGCCGAGGAACCAGCGGTTGTCCGCGGTGTCCCGAAACAGCAGCACCACCGTGCCGTCGCGACGGATGCTCTGGAAGTACTCCCGGTCGAACCGCTCGGCGCCGTAGCCGCCGGAGACCCGATCGGGCCCCATGGTCTCCACCAGGAGAAAACGCTGGAAGCCCTCGCGATACTGCACCGGCATCTCCGCGTCGCGCCGCATGGCGAGCTCGACCTCGACCGGTCGGGGCGGCTCCGCCAGCTGGAGGGTGAGCGACGGCGCGCTCCGATCCGTGAGGCCTCCGACGGGGCTCCGACGCGCGTCGTACACCGTGGGCTCGCGCACGGCTCTCCAGCGGACGCGCCGCTCCGGCAGCGGATGCGCGCTCCGCTCGGCCACCGCCAGCGCGTCGCTCTGCTTGTCGAGGAGGTGCGCCAGCGACGCCTCGGTGGCGCGTGCGGTGGCGAAGCCCGAGTCGAAGAGATCGCCCTGGCGGTCGGCGAGCGGGGCCGCGGCATCCGCTTCGAGCGCGATCCGCACCACCGGCGCGTCGAAGCTGACCTGCTCCAGCGCGGCCCGGACGATCCGGAGCCAGGTGCGCCGATCGGCGGTGGGCGTGGAGCAGCGCACCGGATGCCGGACGACGCTGCGGTCGGAAAGCGCGAACTCGAGCGTCATCGCGTGCCCGCCCAGGCCGTGGACGCCGAGCTCGTCGCAGACGGTGGCGAGCAGCGAGTTGACGATGAAGACCACGTGCTCCTGGGTGGCGAGCTCGTAGTCGACCCACTCGAGCTCGGCCCGGGGCAGCGCGCGCGGACGCGACGTGAAAATCGGACGGTCGTCGTCGGCGCGGGCGAGCCGCCAGATCCGGGCGCCCTCCGCGCCGAAGCGGGCCTCGATCGATTCACGATCGAGGCGGGCCAGATCGGCGCAGCACTCGATCCCCACGCCGGCGAACAGCGGATAGAGATTCGACGGTGGGGGCGGCTCCAGCACTCCCACGTCGAGAGGCGCGAGAAAGGCGCGATCCTCTCCCGGCGCGATCCGGGTGATGCGGCACGAGGGATCGTCGGGCGCGGTCCGCGCCGCGACCAGGGCGCCGATTGGCGTGGACGCGATCCCGACCCGGGCGACCGACAGCAGCCGATCGGCCAGAGCCAGCAGTCCCGCCGCGATCGCGGCCGCGTCGAGATCGCGGGCGTCGGCCCAGAGCAGCCCGGGCTCCGGCTCGCAGCGAACGCGAGGCGCCAGCTCGAGCGCCCCGGCGGCGAGCTCGGCGGCCCGAGCGGGGTCGGTGGGCCAATCCGAAGCTGCGAGGCAAACGAGTGTCACGTCACCTGACCGATCCTGGGGGTGACTAGTATACCGAATAAAACCCGAAAATCAAGCTGAGGATGGACGGGGAAACCCGGCCCGATCCCCCCGAAGCCCACTCACACCTTTCGAGTCCGAGGGACGGGTATCGACACGCTGGGAACGGTGGCGAATGACTCGCCCGAAGCCGACGGGCCTCGAGCATTGGTCACGAGGGGCACGGGCTCAACACAGATTCGCAGCCACCATCGCGCCGTCCGGCTCATCCTGCGCGGGCGACTTCGGAAGGCTCTGGCTAGAAGCGCACGGGCAGGTAGTTCCAGCGGATCAGGAACGCGACCGCCAGGCCGGCCGCCACCGTGACGGCGGTGAAGACCGTCCGCCGGACCGGTCCCCAGTGGCCGCGACGCCACGCGACGACGGTCCACCAACCGAGCAGCAGACCGAGCGGCGCGAGCAGGATCGGAATCGCGGCGAGGAGTCGAAACTGGGTCGTCGGGCCGTAGATGATGCCGCTCGAGCTCGCCAGCATCTGGACCGAGCGGGCGATGAAGCCGAACCCGAACGTGGCGCAGAGCAGCGCGAAGCCGAGCGCGGCGACCCACGGCCGCCAGGGCCCGGTCGAGGAGGGCCGTCCCCGCCGGCGATCGAGCCAGCGGGAGCCCAACGCGAGCGCCGGCCAGCCCAGCAGGAGCGCGAGCAGCGGTCCGCCGATCAGCCAGGAGAGATACTCGTTCATGAAGTGGGGCGCGTCGTGCCAGGCCAGCCGCTCGAGCGCCGCCGGATACTCGGCGCCGAAGACCGGCGCCGGCGCGAAGAGATGGGTCACTCGCCCCCGTTCGTCCCGACGGAAGGCGAGGACGCGCTCGCCACCCTCTTCGCGAAAATGGAGGGAGTCGAGCGGCAGGAAGCGCCGGCGCCGACCGTCCATGGGCAGCGCAACGCCGTCGCCGTCCCTCGTCACCTCGATCACCGCGCCGAAGAGCATCGGGAATCGCTCCACGGTGGCGTGCGAGTATCGGGTGAGCAGGTAGGAACCGGCGAGCCGGTCGAGCCACGCGGCCGGGAGCGTCATGGTCTCCACGGGTGTCGGCGCCGGCGCCTCGAGGTCCGGGAGCAGCCGGCCGAGCAGCGTGTCGCGAAGCGCGGCGCCGAAGCCGCTCCGACCACCGTTCGCGACGAAGTAGAAGCCGACCGTTCGGCTCGGCGCCACCACCAACAGGCCGCTCG
>JBFXAS010000018.1:0-34769 GCA_050184075.1 Gemmatimonadales bacterium | reverse complement strand
GAGCCCCACCAGCAGGTCCTGCATCGCGAACCGGGTCACCGGGTCGAGCGCGCCGAAGGGCTCGTCCATCAGCACGATCCGGGGTCTCAGGATCAGCGATCGCGCGATCGCCACCCGCTGCCGCATTCCGCCGGAGAGCTCGTGGGGATACTTGTAGGCGTCCTTGTCCACGTCGAGCCCGACCTTCGCGATCCACTCCCGCGCCCGCGTTTCGCGCTCGTCGCCATCCACTCCCCGGCACTCGAGACCGAACCCGATGTTGTCGAGCACCGTCCGGTTGTCGAATGCGGTGTAGTCCTGGAACACCATCCCGCGGTCGGCCCCCGGACCCGCCACCGACTGCCCGCCGACCAGCACCGCGCCACTGGTCGGCGGATACTGCGGGCGGAGCCCGGCGATCAGCCGCAGGATGGTCGACTTGCCCGAGCCCGACGGACCCAGAATGCTCACGAACTCGCCGCGACCCGGATGGTCGAGCACCCGGAAGCTGACGTCCTTGATCGCGGTGATCCCGTTGCCGTAGGTCTTGGTGACCCGGTCGAACTGCACGACCGGCGGCGGCGGCTCGACGGGAGGCATGGGCGCCGGCGCCGCGGGCTCGGCCGCGGGCCCCGGAGCCGGCATCTCGGCCGGTCGGGGTTCGGGGGCGTCGGGGCCGCTGTCCGGCGGCATCACCCTTCCTTCCGGTACGGGAAGAGACCCCGCTGGAACCAGCCCAGGGCCCGGTCGATCCCGTAGGCCAGCGCGCCGATCACCAGGAGGATCAGAATGATGTGCTCGGTGAGCCCGCGTCGCTGGCTGGTGCTCAACAGATAGCCGAGTCCGTAGCCGGCGTTGATCAGCTCGGCCAGCATGATGTAGCCGAAGGCCAGGCCGAAGAGGTTCCGGAGGCTGCCGTAGATCTCGGGCAGCGCCAGCGCGACCAGCACCTTCCGAATCACCTGTGTCGGGCTCGCGCCCAGGGTCTGCGCCGTGTCGACGTAGCGGTCGGGGACGTTGACGATCGCCCGCACCGTGTCGGAGAAGACGAAGGGCACGCAGGCGACGAAGATGAACATCACCTTCTGGGTCTCGCCAATCCCGAACCAGAGGATGGTGAGCGGAATCAGCGCCGCGATCGGGATGTTGCGCCCGAAGATCGCGAGCGGCGCGGCCGCCGCGTCGATCACCCGCCACGACCCGGCCAGCACGCCGAGCGGCACACCGACCAGCGCGGCGAGCCCGAATCCGAGCAGCACCCGCTTCAAGGTGGCCGCGATCGAGGGGAGCAGCGCCCGCTCCCGCACCAGCGTCCCGACGCTCCCGACCACCTCCATCGGGCTCGGTAGGATCACCGGCGAGATGATCCGCCGCTCCGGCACCTCGCCCCAGGTGAGCGCCGCCCAGACCAGCACCAGCACCACCACGGCGCCGAGCCCGACCGCCCGCCCCGTCCACCTCGACGGCGCCACCCGAAGCGCCCAGAGCGACCCCCTCGCCCGGCTCATCGCGCTGTGACCGCCACCCGCCTAACGTGCCGCCCGTGCGGGCCGGGCTCGGGGTCGCCAGAGGGGCGCCCTGGCCGGCCCCCCCGCCGTTCCACCATCCCCGCCCTGCCCGGGCGGCCAAGGCGCCCCGTCGGCGATCCCGAGTCCGAAGCGCCTGACCCGAGCGTCATTGCGCTTCGGCGGGGTAGATCTTCACCTCGACGCGCCGGTTCTTGGCATGATTCCCCGGATCGGCCGGATCCGCCGGCCGATCCCAGCCCACCCCGCTGGTGACCAGCTGATTCGGATCGAGCCCCGGGAACTTCCGCACCAGCGCTTCCTTGACCGCGTTGGCCCGATTGAGCGCGAGCTCCTTGACCAGGGCCGGCGGCACCGTGCCCTGCATCGAGGCATCGGTGTGCCCTTCGATCACCACCCGCGCCGCGCCGTACTGACCCGCCAGCTGCGCGATCTCCTCGACCACGAAGGGCGTGTTGGGATCGTAGAGCTCCTCGGTGGTGCGGCCGTTCACCGTCTTCTCGATCTTCTTGTCGAGGTCCCACGAGTTCGGGAAGAAGTGGATCACTACCGTCTTGGTGAGGATCTCGTTGCTCTCGCCCTGGATCGCGGCCGCCGAGGTGGGCGCGAACTGGACCTGATACTCGTTCTTCTGGTTGGCGTACTTGGCCTCGTTGCCGAGCTTCTTGATGACCGAGAAGTCCATCACCTGGTCGAACGCCACCGGCTGGCCCACGGCGCCGATCCGCCGATAGAGGAAATAGGCGGTGTTCCAGATCCGCTCGAAGTTGGCCGGATTGTTCTGGTTGAGGAAAAACTCCTTGTTCTCGGCGTAGTTGGTCGAGTGGGCGTCGCCCAGCATGCTGAGCGCGTCGGTCTCCGGAATCGAGTAGCCCACCGCCATCAGTTTGGCCACCTCCTGCTTGGCCGCCTGCTCCTTCAAGGCCTCTATCGCGTCGAAGATCCCGCGCGCCAGGCCTTCGATCACGTCCGGGTGGTCCTTCGCGAAGTCGGCCCGCGAAAACCAGACGTCGGCGATCAGCTTGTTGGCCGTCGCCGTGGTCACCAGCATCCGATTGCCGCGCACCTCGGACAGGTTGTAGATGTCCGGCGCCCAGCTCACCGCCGCCGAGAGCGACTTGTCGGCGTTGAAGGCCGCCGCGGCCTGGAAGGCGTCCTGAGTGTACTTGAAGGTGACGTCGCCCGGCTGGAGCCCGCCGTTGATCAGCGCGTTCAGGACGAAGAACTGCGACGGCGAGTTCTGCGCCAGGACGATGGTCTTCCCGCGGAGATCCGCCACCGAGCGGATGTTCTCCCGGACCACGATCCCGTCGCCGCCGTTCGAGAAGTCGACCTGCTGGAAGACCCGCGGCATGGTGCGGGAGTCGCGCTGGAGCCCCTCCAGGAAGAGCGGCAGCATGTCCAGCGTGGCCCAGCCGATGTGGATGTCGCCGGCGGCGTAGGCGTCGCGCATCGCCACGGGGTCGTCGATCAGCACCAGCTCGACCTTGAAGTCCTGCCCACCCGGCGTCTTCCAGGTCTTGCCCGCCTTGAAGCCGCCGTTGGCGTGGATCACCGGCGCCCAGCCCGCCCAGACGTTGAGCGCCATCCGGACGGTGCGGGCCTGCATCGGCTTGTAGTTCGAGACCCCGGTCACCTCCGGGAGCCGCTGCGCCGGGACGTAGCTGTACTCCTTGACCGTGGTGATGCCCTGGGCGTCCGCCGCCTCGGCGCCGGCGAGGTCGTCGGGCGAGATGTCGCCGCCGCCGCCCACCACCCGGTCGAGGGCGCCGAAGCGCCAGAGCCCCAGCGCCACCAGCGCGATGACCACCAGGAAGACTGCACCGAAGAATGCCGGTCGCGGCTTGCCGTTCGACATCGCTCATCTCCTCGCGCGTCAGTTCTGCTCGGTCTCGGTCGGCCGCTCGGTCACGGCCGGGCCCAGGTTCTTCGCGGTATCGGCCAGCGGCGTGGTCTCGGGCGCCCGGAGGCCCAACTCGACCTCGTAGCGGCGGAGCGCATCCTCCGCCATCGCGGACTCCATCCGCTCCTCGGCCTCGATCTCGGCGATCCCACGCGACGAGAGATCGGCCGAGACCCGCACCTTGCCGCGGTTCTCGTCGATCTTCCGCTGGATCACGTCCTCGATCTGGCCGAAGTCGGTGGTGACGTTGAACTCGAGCGCCTCCGCCAGCTTCGCGATCTCCGCCTCGGCGGAGCTCATCTTGAGCTCGGCGTCGTACTTCTGGATCTTCTCGCGCACGGCCAGGAGATTCTTGTGGGCGTGCTGGATCTTCTTGAGGTTGTTCTCGTAGGCGGTCTCGTGCATCTGGAGCTGCTCCTGATTCTGAGCCAGCTCCGCCTTCGCCTTCTCCATCTCGAGCGCGAACCGTGAGGCCGTGGCCCGATCGCCAGCCTTGAGATAGGCCTTGATCTGAGCCTCCAGCTTGGCCACGTGGTCGGTGTTGGCCTTCACCTGTCGGCTCACTCGCTCGACCAGCCCCCGATACATCTCGAGGCCCTTGCGGCCCTCCTGGAGCTGCTCGACCGACTTGTCGTACTCGTAGCGCATCTGGGCGATCGGATCCTTCTCCCAGAAGAAGTTGGCCAGCTTGTTGAGCTGAGCCCGGAAGGCCTGAAAGAACTTCTGGAGGATCATGACGGGTGCTCCTCCGCGCGTGGAATTGCTTGTCGAGGCAAGAGTTGCGGAACGTGGCCGAAATGTAGTAGATCGCGGAGGAGGGGCCAGCCACGGGCCCCTCGGCCGCCGGCGGAGCTGAACCCACCGTGGGAGGGGTCTCGTAGGGACGGCACATGGCTCGCTCGGAACGACATCCTCTCGCCACCCGGCAGCTCCGCGCGGCCTGGGCCCTGGCCTTCGGCCTGGTCGGCTGCGGCGGGCCCGAGCCCGGGCCAAATCCGCCACCTCCACCTCCCGTCACCATCCCGATCACCGGCCAGGCCGTGCCGGCGCTCTCGGCGATGGACAATGCGATCAGCGATCTGATCCGCACCTGGCAGATTCCCGGCGCGGCCGTGGCCGTGACCTACCAGGAACGGCTGGTCTACGCCCGCGGCTTCGGCTACGCCGACACCCTGGCCAGGCGCCAGGTCCAGCCCGACGCGCTCTTCCGGATCGCCTCCGTCTCCAAGCCGATCACCGCCGTGACGGTGCTTCGGCTGGTCGACGAGGGCAAGCTGGCTCTCGACGCCAAGGCCCTCGACCTGATCCCCGACCTGATGGCCCCGGCCGGGACGACCGAAGACCCCCGGCTCGGCGAGATCACCATCCGCCAGCTGCTCTGGCACGTCGGGGGCTGGGACCGGGATCGGAGCGGCGATCCGGTCTTCCAGAATGCCCAGATCGCCTTGAGCCTTGGGGTGGGCCGACCCGCGAGCGCCGAGGACGTGATCCGTTACATGCGCGGCCGGCCGCTCGACTTCGACCCCGGGAGCCGCTACGTCTACTCCAACTTCGGCTACATGGTCCTCGGCCGGATCATCGAACGGGTCACCGGCCAGGACTACGAGAGCTACGTGCGCGGCAGCACCCTGGCGGCCGCCGGGATCACCCGGATGCAGGTCGGCCATTCGCGCGCCACCGAGCGGACACCCGGCGAGGTCACCTACTATGACCTCAACACCGGGCCCTCGGTGTATCCGGACGGCGGCATGGTGCCCGCGCCCGACGGCGCCTTCTACCTCGAGTCGATGGACTCCCACGGCGGCTGGATCGCCTCAGCCGTCGACCTGGTCAAGTTCGTGACCGGGGTCGACGGCCAGGACACGCGGCCGGACCTGATCCCGAGCGCGCTCTTCCTCCCGATGCTCTCCGCCCCTCCGGGCGCGATCTGGACCGGCGCGGTGCACTACGGGCTCGGCTGGCTGGTGCGGCCCGACCCGGGCAACTGGTGGCACAACGGGTCGCTCCCGGGGACGGCCTCGTTCGTGGCCCGCTACGCCAACGGCGTCACCGTCGCCGCCGTCTTCAACGCCCGCGCCATGACCCCCTCGTCGGCGTTCGAAAGCCAGGTCGACCCGACCCTGGGCAACGCGCTCGGGGCCGTGAGCAGCTGGCCGGCGCACGACCTCTTCAGCCAGTTCCCGTAGGTCGCCGAGAGCGACCGGCGGACCAACCCGCCCCTGATCCAGGCCGTCGAACCGAGCAGGTCCTCCACCTCCCGCCGCACCGCGGGTGTCGGACTCAGCGCCAGGTCAGCGCGATCAAGGGTACCGTGTCGAACCGCTGATACCGGACCGGATCGCCCGGATCGAGGGCGCTAAGGCATCGTGGGCGAGGGAGCGGATTGGCGTCGCGCGGCCCCAGAGGCGTCTGACGACTATTGGTGAGGGTGCCGACCCGACTATCGTGTCTGACTACGAGTTGGCGGTCCCCCGAAGCCGCCCGCTCAGGCCGGGCCGGGCGGGCTCGGGAGATGTGAGCCGGGCGACCGCGCCGCAGCCTGGGCGACAGCGGCACCCCGAAGGACGGAGGAAGGATGCAAAGGGCAAGTACGAGACTCCGGCACCTCGCCGGCGGCATCGCGGCGCTCCTGGCATCGGCAGCGACGGGATGCGCCACCGATGAGCCGTTCATTCCGGGCGGGGCACCACCGCCCCCTGGCGGCCCTGTCGCCGTCGAGGTCGCCGCGACCGACAACCTGACCTTCGTATCGGCCGATATCACCATCCGGGTGGGCGATCGGGTCCGCTGGACCAACACTGGCACCTTGATCCACACCGTCACCTTCGACCCCGCCCTGGCCGTCGACCCAGCCAACGTCCAGCTGCCCAGTGGCGTCGCGCCGTTCAGCGAGCAGCTCGGCGCCGGAGAGGGATACGGTCACACGTTCACGACGGCCGGACAATACAAGTACGTCTGCTACCTGCACGAGCAGGCGGGCATGAAGGGAACGCTGACGGTCACCCCGTGACGGAGTGCCGCGGTGCAAAGGCGGTGAGGCATCCAGTGAACGGTCCAGGCACCGAGGGTCCCTGACCCGCACCCTCGGCGGCATCGCGAGGGCCCCGTCCCCACAGCCCAGGAGAAAACAGAGCGGGCCCGGCAGCAGCCGGGCCCGCTCGACGAGCAACCGAGCCAACCGGCTCAGATGTTCGGGTTGTTGGTCCGCTCCACGTCGGGCAGCGGCAGGCAACGCAGGTCCGCGTAGGTCCCGCCCTTGCCCGGATAGGGCGTGCCCGCCGCCGGATTGAGCGGCAGGTTGAACCGGTTGGTGTCCCAGAACCGGTGCCCCTCGAGGAACAGCTCGCGGGCGCGCTCGCTGACCAGGAGGTTCTGCACGCTGGTCGCGTCGGTCGGGCCGGTGTAGTCCCCGAGCCCGGGATACGCCGATCGGGCGGTGTTGATGGCTGCCACGGCGGCACCGGTGTTGCCCGCGGCCAACTCGGCCTCGGCGATGATCAATTGCGCCTCCCCCCACCGCGCGAGCGGGATGGGGGTGGTCAGGGCGGCGTACTTGTCGATCAACCACACCGTGTTCACCGCGTCGGCGCCGCGCTGGCCCGAGTTGGTGACCAGCACCCGCGGATCGTTGAGATTGCGATAGTCCGGAGCCACGCTGTAGAGCAGGCTCAACCGGTTGCGCTGGACGATGTTGTTCCGGGCGTACGACGAGGCCGAGCTGTAGGGCATGTTGTACGCGAACCCGGCCGGGATCTGCGCGGCGTCCGCCTTGGCCTCCGCGTACTTCGCGGTATTCACGGCCTGGCCCGGGATCCGGGCCAGACCCTGGCGCGCCCGGGCGCGGCCGAGCAGCGCCGCGTTGGCGAGGTTGGTCTGCCCGGCGCCCTGTGCCGCGGTGATCGCGGCGCTGAAGGACGCCTCGGCCAAGGCGAAGAAGTCGCCCGGGAAGAGCTCCGGGCCCAGGTTCTCGGCCGCCGAGCAGTACGACTCGGCGATCAGCACCCGGCTGTAGCCGAGCAGCAAGTTGGCCTCGGCGATGAGCGCCCCTCGGTTGGGCACATCGGCATCGGAGAAGCCGCCGATCGTGGCTGCGGCGTCCTCGGCCGAGAATCGGGCCGTCTGCAGAGGGGTGTAGGTCCCGAAGATCTGCCCGGCGTCACACGCGGATGTCGCATACGCACCGGCGCCACTCCAGTCCCGGCGATCCCAGTCCCACGCGGCCGCGGCGAGCTGGGTGTCCTCCATCTCGTCGGTCAGCAGGGCCGTGCCGGTGACGTGCGCCTGGTAGGCGCACCCGAACGCGGCGCGCGCACCCGCCACGAGCAGCGCGGCGTTGGAGGGTGACTTGAGGTTGTCGGCCAGCACTCGGCTCGGGGCCTTGGCCTCGAGCAGCGAGTCGCAGGCGACGAGGGTGGCCGCCGGGGCCGCGACGATCGCGGCCCGGATCACGGCCTGTCGAATCAGAAACGATGCCTTTCGCATCAGTCGGATCTCCTTGGTCGCCGCGGCGTCAGAAGGTGATGTTGAGCGTGGCCATGAAGCTGCTCAGCTGCGGCGTATTGTCCTGCTCGAGCCGGGTGAACAGCTGGGTGGCGAAGTACGCCTCCGGGTCCAGACCGGTCCAGTTGGTCCAGGTGTGGAGGTTCCGCGCCGACAGGGTCAGCGTGGCCGCGCTCCCGCCGACGTACCGCGCGATGCGCTGCGGGAACGCGTAGCTGGCGGACAGCTCGCGGAGCTTGGCGAAGCTCGCGTCGTTGATCACCCAACTCTGCATGATGTTGTTGCTCTGCAGCTCCGCGATCATGAGCGGATCGTAGTTCTGCGGGTTGAAGTTCTCGTCGCAGCGCAGGAAGACCTGGCACAGCGCCCGCAGGTTGTTGTCGAAGTGCCGGTTGCCGAGCTTGAAGTCGACCAGGCCATAGAGCCGGAGCCGGCCCCACAGGGTGACCGTCGGCGAGAAGGAGCCTTCCCAGGTCGGGTCCCACACGCCGAGGTAGACGCCAGGCGCGGAGGTGCAGGAGGCGGTGGTGCCGCCGTTGCCGTCGTCGCAGAGGACGTTGATGGCCTGCCCGGCCGAGTTGAGCTCGGCCGACACCGCCTTGCGCCGGAAGATGGCGTCGACCGGGAAGCCGACCTTGGGCCCGAAGGTCCCGAGCTCGGTGATGCCTTCGCCGAGGTCGAGGACCTCGTTCTTGTTGTGGGAGAGGTTGAAGTCGCCGCGAACCGTCAGGTTGCGCTGGTTGATCGGCGTGGCCGAGAGCTGGAGCTCGATGCCGACGTTCTTGATCGCGCCGATGTTGACGAACTGACTGCCGGCGAACCCGGTGGACGGCGCGAGCGGCTGCAGCAGGATCGCGTCGCGGGTCTTCTGGTAGTAGAAGTTGAAGTCCACCGCCAGCAGATCGTCGAACAGACCGCCCTCGAAGCCCACCTCGAGCTCGGTGCTGCGCTCCGGAGCAAGATCCGGATTGCCGACAAACTGCGGGATCACCGCCGGCCCACCGTCACCGCCCGTGACGGGCGTGTAGCTGCGGAGCGCCGCGAAGCTCTCGGGCTGCTGGCCCGACTGGCCGTACGCGGCCCGCAGCTTGAGCGCGCTGATGGTGCCGCTCTGGCCTTCGGCCAGCACGTACGACGCGCTCACCTTGGGGTAGGTGACGAAGTCGAAGTCCTCACCGAATGCGCTGTTGTTGTCGATCCGCACCGCGCCAGTGAGGTAGAGCTTGTCGTTGATCGCGAACTGCTGCTGCGCGAAAACGCCGACGGTGCTGTTCGAGACGAAGTCGTCGAACCCGAAGGTCTGGGCCGTCGCCGCGATGGTCTCGAGGTCCGGGGCCGGGAACTGCTCGCCCTGCGCCCACACCAGATCGGACCGGCGGTGGTAGTACTGCGCGCCGATGGTCGAGGTCGAGGCCAGCTTGTCGCTCAGCTTGAGGTTGACGTTGGCGTTGTAGTCGAAGGTGAGGTAGGACAGGGTGCGCCGCTGATCGTACTTGAGGCCGAGACGGGCCACGCCCGGATTGAACTGGATCCACTCGGGCGGCAGATAGCGGTTGAGCTGCTGGGTGCCTTCGTCGGTCTGGTCCTGCCCGACCGTCAGCCGATGGCTCAGCCAGCTCGTCGGCCGGTGATTGAGCGTCACGCTGGCGGTGAAGCGGTTGATCAGCTGACTGGCCTGTCGGAAGCCCCACTGATACTCGGGCGGGCCGAACAGAAAGCCGCGGTTTGGCGTGTTGACCAGCGCGGGATCGCCGAAGATGGTGGAGAACCAGATGCCGCCCGAGCCCGCCTCGAAGGCCTGGTTGGTCTTGCTCTTGACGAAGCCGAAGCTGGCCTGGATGTCGTACTTCTCGTCCGGGGTGATCGAGAGATTCACGTTGCCGGTGAACCGCCGCTGATCGTTGGTCGGCTCGATCCCGTTGTCATCGTCGTAGGTGGCGCCGGCGAAATAACGGAACACGCCGGTGCCGCCGCTGACGTTGACGCCGTACCCCATCCCGAACCCGTTGGTGAACAGGGGCCGGTCCACGAGGCCTTGCTTGTACAGATCCTCTTCCTGCGTGATCGGGTTCCAGGAGACCAGCTGCCCGTTCACCATGTTTACGGGCTCGCGGATCCGGCCCTCGGGATTCGAGAACCAGCTGGTGCCCTGCCGAATCGACGCGGCGATCTTGGGCTTGTCCGAGGCCTGGCCGCGCTTGGTGAAGATCTGGACCACGCCGTTGGCCGCCTCGGTGCCGTAGAGCGTCGAGGCCGCCGGGCCCTTGATGATCTCGATCCGGTCGATCACGTCCGGGTCGATGTCGTTCAGCCGGGACGCGATGCCCGAGCCGAAGCCCTGGACCGAGATGCCCGTGGCCACGACGTTGGCCACCCGAACGCCGTCGATGTAGATCAGCGGCTGATCGTTGAGCGAGAAGCTGTTGGTCCCGCGGATCTTGATCCGGGGCCCCGCGCCGATCTGCCCGGTGGCCGGGATCACCACCACGCCCGGCGCCCGGCTGTTGATCAGGTTGGAGATGTCCGGGGCCGGGGCGATCTCCTGGATGTCCGCCGCCCGGACGGTGGTCACCGAGTTGCCGAGGGTGCGCTTCTCCGCGCCACCCGCGGTGCCGGTCACCACGATCTCACCGAGGTTGATCGCCTGCTCCACGATCAGGATGCGGAGGTCCGTCCGCCCCACCGTGGCCTCCTGGGTAATCGGCCGGAACCCGATCATGGTCACGCTCAGCACCACCGAGGTGCCCGAGACGCCCGTGAGCCGGAACCGGCCGGCCGCGTCGGTCCGCGCCTCGTTCTGGGCGCCCTGCACCGCGACCCGTGCCCCTTCGATCCCACGCCCGGTTCGCGAGTTGACGACCGAGCCCGCGATCTCCTGGGCTGCCAGGCCGCTCGCAACCCCGAGCAGCAAGCCGGCCGCCAACAGCCACGACTTCGCCCGCATCATAGTGGTTTCCCCCGAATGAAATGGCTAATCGACGGGACCGTCGTCAGCTCGCTTGGACGAGCTGCGGTACGATCCCCGGACTGGCGGGGAGCCCGGGTTCGGCCTCCCGCCACGTGCTTCATGTACCGGCGAGCAGCCCCGGAATGGCCTGGCCGCCACTGCCGCATGCGCTGTTGCCCGACCCTAATCCGACCGGCCGGACTCGGTTCCTCCGCCACGATTCGATCGTACAACTTTGTATGCAAAAGTGTACGACAACAAAACGTATCTAGTTTCAGCCCGCTCGCAAGACTCTGCATGGGTTGTTGAGGGGTTGGCCGCGCGGGCCTACCAGTCGTCGCCGCGCTCGCCGCGTTGCGAGATGGCCCGGGAGAGCCGCGCCGCCGCGTTCTGCCAATTGGTGCGGACCGCCTCGAACGAGCCGGCGGGATCGGCGGCCTCGATCCGGGCGACGATCTCCGTGTGCTCGACCACCGAGGTCTCGATCTGCTCCCGCAGCACCGTCTGGTGAAATCGGATGTAGCGCTCGGCTTGGGGCTTGACGGCGTCGTGCATCGCCTGGATCCGCGGCCCGGCGCCGGCCTCGACGTAGGTCGCGTGGAACCGGGTGTCGAGATCGTAGAGCAAGTCCTCGTCGTCGCCGAGGCTGGCCAGCCGGCCGTACTCGTTGTTCAGGTCGGTGAGCAGGGCGACCAGCAGGGCCCGGGGCTCGTCGGCCAGCCGCGCGGCCTGCTCCGCCGCGAGCCCCTCGAGCGCGCTCACGATCTCGAACAGCTCGATCACGTCGGCGCTGGTGATCGGGGTGACCATGGTGCGCGCCCGCCCGCCGGCGGTGGTCCCGGTCACGAACCCCTCCTGCTGCAGCCGCTGCATCGCGGCGCGAACCGTGGTCCGGCTGACCCCGACGCGCTGCATGACCTCCGACTCCACGATCCGGGCGCCGGGAGCAAGGGCCCCGTGGACGATCCGATCTCGGATCGTCACATAGGTGCGGGTCACGCGGTCCCGCCGGGCCTCGGCTGGAACGCGAGTGCGGATCATCAGAGTGACGCGTCCTCGTTTTGGGAAAGGCGACCGAATGTACCGTTCGATTTTCGGTCTGGTAAGGCCGCCCTCCGCCTCAGGCTGCAACGGTCGAGTATCGGCGGCCCACGGCCCCGGCTCGTGGTCAGCGCCGGTCTGGGCGCCGCACGCTCAGCGTTTGCCGGCCCGGGAGAGGCTCCACACGTAGGCCGCGACGGCCTTGATCTGCTCGTCGTTGAGGGACGAGCCCCCGCGGGGAGGCATCACCGCGCCGGAATTGGTCTCGTCAGCCGGAATGCCCCGGGTCACCTGGGCCACGATCTCGTCGAAGCTGCCCTTGTGGTGAATCCAGACCGTGTCGGTGAGGTCGGGCCCGACCCCGCCGCCCTTGGCGTCCATGCCGTGACAAGCCATACACAGACCAGCCCCGGTAAAGAGCTTCTTGCCCTCGCCGATCATCCCCTTGGTGACGCCCGCAGGCAGGGAATCGGGAACCTGGGCATCGAGCCCGCTCTGAGCCCAAGCCGTGACCAGCGCCAGCGGTAACAGCAGACGAATGATTCTCACGACGGATCCTTCTCCTTTGCGACCCACTCCCGCCAAACCGGCTCGGCGGCACCGACCGACACCTGGTGCTTCCAGCGCACCAGGGGCATCACCAGGATCGCGGGCTCGTCCACCAGGATCTCGAGCCACCGATCCGCGCCATAGCGCGCCACGTGGAGCCCCCGATCGGCGAACGCCCGGCTCTCCCGATCGATCAGCCGATCGACCCCGAAGCGCTCCGCGAAACGGCGGAGCTCTCCGGCCGAAGGCCCCCGGACGGCGAAGTCGACGAAATGCGTCTTGACCCGCCGGTCCGCGAAGAACCGGAGCGCGGCCCTGGTGGCCGAGCTCTTGCGAACCCCAAAGACCTGGACCTCCATCGCGCGGATTATAATCTACCGCCGCGAGGGCTAGATTCCCTCTGGGCTCGTGGCCTCCACAACACCTCTTCATCTCATCGTGAGGTCCCGCTTCATGACGGCTTTCGGCGCCAGGACCATCCTGGCGAGCGCGGTCGTGCTCGCGACCGCGTCGCCCGCTTGGGCGCAAGAGGGAATCTGGGCGCTGGTCAACGTCCGGATCCATCCCGTGTCCGGGCCGGTGATCGAGCGCGGCACCATCGTCATCAGGAACGGCCTGATCGCGGCCGTGGGCGCCGAGGTCACCGCGCCGGCCGACGCCAGGGTGCTCGACTTGAGCGGCCGGGAGGTCGCGCCGGGCATCATCGACCTGGCTTCGGCCATCGGCGGGAGCACGGCCCCTGCCCCGGGAGGCCGGGGTCAGGCCGGCGCCGCGGCGCAGAGCCCCGAGACCATCCCAGCCGGCCTCGACCCCTCGCTGATGGCGACCGCCGGCCTCAAGCTCTCCGAGGCCGATCTCCGGGGCGCGCGCGAGGCCGGGATCACCGCGATCCTGGTGGCCCCGGGCCGCGGCGCCTTCCGGGGCCGCTCGGCCCTGATCCCGACTCGGGCCTCCGCCGGCGCGGATCAGGCCATCAAGGCGCCCGCCTCGCTGCAGATGGGCTTCGAGGGCGTCTCGGGGCAGTACCCCTCCACCCTCCTCGGGGTGATCGCCTACGAGCGGCAGACCCTCTACGACGCGCAACGCTACGCGCTCGTCGCCGAGCGCTACCGCGCCAACCCGCGGGGGCTGGCCCGACCGGAGTTCAACCCGGGTCTCGAGGCGCTGGTGCCGGCGGTGCGGCGCGAACTGCCGGTCTTCTTCGCGGCGAGCGAGGAGAACGAGATCCGCCGGGCGGTCCGGATCGCCGGGGAATTCGACCTCGACCTCACCGTGGTCGGAGCGACCGAGGGCTTCCGGGCGCTCGACGCGCTCGGCGGTCGAACGGTGGTGGTCTCGCTCAACTTCCCCAAGGCGTCCGACGTGACCGGCTGGAGCTATCGGCTCACCCGCTCCGCCGAGCTGCCCGACAGCGCGGCCGCGGACCGGGCGGCGCGGGCGGCGATCGAGGGCAACGCTGCGGCGCTGGCCCGCGCCGGCGTCCGCTTCGCCCTCGGCACCGGCGGCGCTCGGCCGGGCGAGCTCCTGGCCAACGTCCGCAAGGCAATCGCGGCGGGACTCCCCCGGGAGATCGCGCTCGAGGCGCTCACCATCCGGCCGGCGCAGCTGCTCGGCCTGGGCGAGGCGCTCGGCACCATCGAGGTCGGCAAGATCGCCAACCTGGTGGTCACCGATCGGGGCGACCTGCTCGGCGACAGCTCGCGGGTGCGTGACGTCTTCATCGACGGCGAGCACTACGACGTTGCGCCGGCGCGTCCGGCCTCCCGTGGCGCGGCCATGAGTGCCGCCCGACTCGGCGGCGGCTGGACCATGACGATCAACACCCCGCAGGGCGCCCAGGAAGTCACCATGGCGGTCGAACAGTCCGGGTCGGAGTTCTCCGGCTCGATGACCAGCATGTTCGGCACCACCGAGTTCAGCGACGGCCAGATCGACGGACGCAACGTCAGCTGGTCGATGGTGCTCGACATGGGTGGCACCTCGATGACCGTCACCTATCAGGGCGAGGTGGACGGCACCCGGATGACCGGGACCGCCACCCTCGGCCAGTTCGGCACCGCACCCTTCACCGCGGAGAAGAGACCATGACGCCCCGCTCGCGAGTCGCGGCGCTGCCGATCGCGGTGGCCGCGATGGTGCTCTCCGCACTGCCCGCCCCGGCCCAGCAGCCGAATCGGCCGCCGATCCGGCGGGTCGACGTCCCGATGCTGAACGGCGGCGAAGGCCCGCTCGCCGCCCCGATCCCAGCCCAGCCCAAGGTCATGGCGATCACCAACGCCACCATCATGACCGCGAGCCATGGCACGATCGAGAAGGGCACGGTGCTGATTCGCGACGGCAAGATCGCCGCGGTGGGCACCGACGTCTCCGTGCCGGCCGACGCGGTGGTGATCGACGGCACCGGCCGCTACATCACGCCGGGGATCATCGACGCCCATTCCCACAGCATGGCCGAGGCGATCAACGAGGGCACCCAGTCGATCACCTCGGAGGTCAGGATCGAGGACGTGCTCCGCCAGGACGGGATCGGCGTGTTCCGGGCGCTGGCCGGCGGGGTCACCACGCTCAACATCCTGCACGGATCGGCCAACACGATCGGCGGGCAGAACGCGGTGGTGAAGCTCCGCTGGGGTCTGCCGATCGACAGCATGCTCTTCGCCGAGGCGCCCCCGGGCATCAAGTTCGCGCTCGGCGAAAACGTCCGGCAGACCAACCGACCGCCCGGTCCCGGCCGCGACGCGCGCTACCCGCGCACCCGGATGGGGGTCGAGGAGCTGCTCCGGGACGCGTTCACCCGGGCCACGGAGTACCGGGCCGAGTGGCGGGCCTACGACGCGGCCGTGAAGGCGCGCCGCAAGAGCGAGCCGGAGCCGATCCCGCCGGCGCGCGACCTCGAGCTCGACGCGCTGGTGGAGATTCTGGAGGGCAAGCGGCTGGTCCACGCCCACTCCTACCGCTCCGACGAGATCCTGATGCTGCTCGAGGTGGCCAGGGACTTCGGCTTCCGGGTGGCGAGCCTGCAGCACGTGCTCGAGGGCTACAAGGTGGCCGACGAGATCGAGGCGGCCGGCAGCGGGGCCTCGACCTTTGCCGACAACTGGGCCTACAAGCTCGAGGCCTGGGACGCGATCCCCCACAACGCCGCGCTGATGGCCGAGCGCGGCGTCCGGGTCTCGATCAACTCCGATTCCGACGAGCGGGCCCGGCGCCTGTATCAGGAGGCGGCCAAGGCGATGAAGTACGGCGGCGTCTCGGAGGAGGAGGCGCTCAAGATGATCACCCTGAACCCGGCCTGGCAGCTCGGGGTCGACAAGTACGTGGGCTCGATCGAGGTCGGCAAGCAGGCCGACATCGCGATCTTCAACGGCCACCCCTTCGCCCCGGCGAGTCGGGTCGAGAAGACCATCATCGACGGCCGGGTCTTCTTCGACCGCGACAAGGTCCCGACCCTCGAGAAGGTGCTGGAGAAGAAGAAGGCGGGCCGGACGACCACCGACGGAGGCGCCCGATGACCCGTAACCTCGTCGGGGCCCTTGCGCTCGCGGCGCTCGCGGCCGTCCCCGGGCAAGCCCAGTCCGACGGCGCGAGCTACGCGATCGTCGACGCGACGATCGTCCCCGTGGTCGGAGCCCGCATCGAGCGCGGTACGGTGGTGATCCAGAACGGACGGATCGCGGCGGTGGGCGGCAACGTGTCGGCGCCGGCGGGCGCGGAGCGGATCGACGGCCGCGGCCTGTTCGTCTACCCCGGCCTGATCGACGCCGGCAGCCATCTCGGCCTCACCGAGATCGGCTCGGTGCCGGGCGGCATCGACTTGAACGAGATCGGCGACTTCAACCCGCACAACGTCGCCCTGACGGCGGTCAACCCGCACTCGGAGCTGATCCCGACCGTGCGGGTCAACGGGATCACCTCGGTGATCACCTCGGCGTCGGGCGGCCAGATCCAGGGCTACGCGGCGCTGATCGACCTGGCCGGCTGGACACCGGACGAGATGGCCATCCAGCCGATGGCCGCGATGGTGATGAGCTATCCGCGCACCTTCGGCGGCCGATTCCGGCGCGCCCGGCAGGAACAGGGCGACCCCGCCGAGCGGCTCAACCGTCAGGTGCGGGAGCTCCGCGACTACCTCCGGAACGCCCGGGCGTATGCGCAGATCGAGCGGCCGGCAAAAACCGATCTCGCGTTCGAGGCGATGCGACCGATCTTCGGCGGACGGGTGCCGACCGTCTTCGACGTGGAGACCCCGGAGCAGATCCGCGGGGTCTTCGCCCTGGCCGACGAGTTCGAGCTCCGGGTGATCCTCCGGGGCGCCTCGGGGGCGTGGGAGCTGGCCGACAGCATCGCGGCCCGGAAGATCCCGGTGATCGTGGGGCCGACTACCCGGCCGCCCGAGGGCGACGACCCCTACGACGCGGTCTACGCCAATCCCGGCGTGCTGGTCCGGGCCGGGATCACGATCGCCTTCCAGACCGACGACGCGGCCGACTCCCGGAACCTCCCCTACAACGCGGCGCTGGCCACCGCCTACGGGCTCGACCCCGACGAGGCGCTCCGCGCGCTCACCATCAACCCGGCGCGGATCTTCGGCGTGGCCGACCGGCTCGGCAGCATCGAGGTCGGCAAGGTGGCCAACCTCCAGCTCACCACGGGCGACCCGCTCGACGTGCGCACCGTGGTCAGGCAGGTCTTCGTCCGCGGGGACCCGACGGACATGCTGGACCGGCACACCCGGCTCTACGAGAAGTTCCGGGCCCGGCCGGAGCACCGTTAGGCATGGCTCACCGGCTCGCACTCGGGTTGCTGGTCGGGGCGGCGGCGTGCGGGGGCTCGCCGCCCGACCCCGATCTCGTCGCCGCGGAGGGTCCCTACGTCGCCGTGGCCGACCGGCTCACCGCGCTGATCGAGCACGAGATGGCCGACAAGGCGATCCCCGCCGTCTCGATCGCCCTCGTGGACGGCGAGCGGACCGTGTGGGCCCGCGGCTTCGGCGCCGCCGACGCCCCGGAGGGCACGGCCGCGACGGCCAACACGGTCTACCGGATCGGCTCGGTCTCCAAGCTCTTCACCGACATCGGCATCATGCAGCTGGTGGAGCGTGGCGACCTCGACCTGGACGCCCCGGTCGCGACCTACCTGCCCGACTTCCGTCCAGCCAACCCGTTCGGCGGGGAGATCACGCTACGGCATCTGATGTCGCATCGGGCCGGGCTCACCCGTGAGCCGCCCGTCGGCAACTACTTCGACCCCTCCGACTCGACCCTGGCCCACATGGCGGAGAGCCTGAATCGCACCACGCTCTTCTACCCGCCAGGCGCCCGGAGCAAGTACTCGAACGCCGGCATCGGCGCGGTGGGCTACCTGCTCGAGGTCCGGTCCGGCCAGCCCTTCGCCGAGCAGCTCGAGCGTGCCGTGCTCCGGCCGATGGGGCTCCGCTCGAGCGCCTTCCGGCCCGAGCCCGAGCTGCTGCCGCGCCTCGCGAAGGCCAAGATGTGGACCTACGACGAGCGCGAGTTCGAGGCGCCGACCTTCGCCCTCGGCATGGCGCCCGCGGGCTCGATGTACTCGACCGTGCACGATCTCGCCCGCTTCGCGCAGTTCATCTTCACCCGCGGGCGCGGCGGCCGGGCCCGGGTCCTCGACGAAGGCACCCTCGAGGCGATGTGGGAGCCGCAGTTCGAGCCGCCCAACGCCACCTCGGGCTACGGTCTCGGCTTTCGGGTGGATCGGGGCGCGGACTCGGTGCTCCAGGTGTCGCATGGCGGCGCGATCTACGGATTCGCGACCCAGTTCGCCGCGCTCCCCGACGAGCGCCTCGCCGTCGCGGTGATCGGCACCAAGGACGTCGTCAACACCGTGATGGAGCGGATCGCCGCGGCGGCGATCGGCCTGTTGCGCGACGTGAAGGCCGGCCGCGCCCTGGCCTCGATCGACACCACCTGGGCGCCGAGCGATTCGCTCGCCAGCCGGGTGGCGGGGCTTTGGGCCAACGTCCGGGCCTCGCTCGATCTCGCGCTCGAGGGCGACAAGCTGGTCGGCTGGGATCGCGACGGCGAGACCCGCAAGGTCTTCAAGACGATCGCGGGCGACACCCTGATCGTCGACGACGAGCTGGCCTACGGCCCGCGGGCCTGGCTCGACGGCGACCGGCTGATCTTCGGCGTCGACACGCTGACCCGGATCGCCGAGCCCCCGCTGCCGTCGCCGCCGCCCGCGACATGGCGCGGCCTGATCGGCGAGTACGGCTGGGACCACAACACGCTCTTCGTGCTGGAGCGGAAGGGTCGGCTCACGGCGCTGATCGAGTGGTTCTTCGCCTACCCGCTCGCCCAGGTCGACGACTCGACCTGGCGCTTTCCGGACTACGGTCTCTACCCGGGCGAGGATCTGGTGTTCCGGCTGGACGAAAGCGGCCGGGCGCGGGAGGTGCGGGCGGCCAACGTGGTGTTCGCCCGGCGCAACGTCGGTCCGGAGGACGGGTCGGCCTTCCGGATCGAGCCGATCCGCCCGGTGGACGAGCTCAGGCGGGAGGCGCTGGCGGCCACCCCGCCGGCCGAGACCGGCGACTTCCTGCCGAGCGATCTGGTGGAGATCACGGCGCTCGATGCGAGCATCAAGCTCGACATCCGCTACGCCGACACCACCAACTTCATGGGGACGCCGTTCTACGACGAGGCGCGGGCCTTCCTGCAGCGCCCGGCGGCGGAGGCGGTGGTGCGGGCCCACCGGGCGCTCCAGGCGCTGGGCTACGGGCTCCTGATCCACGACGGCTACCGACCCTGGTACGTCACCAAGATGTTCTTCGACGGCACCGACCCCGAGCACCACACCTTCGTGGCCGATCCCTCGCGCGGCTCACGCCACAACCGCGGCTGCGCCGTCGACCTCACCCTCTACGACCTCACGACCGGCCGCCCGGTCCAGATGACGGGCAGCTACGACGAGTTCTCCGATCGCTCCTACCCCTACTATCCGGGGGGCACCTCGCGCCAGCGCTGGCTCCGCGATCTGCTCCGCCGGACCATGGAGGCGGAGGGCTTCGACGTCTACGAGGCGGAGTGGTGGCACTTCGACTACCGCGACTGGCCCCGCTACCGGATCGGGAACCAGGTCTTCTCGGAGCTCGCGGGCCGGCGTTAGGCGCTCAGAGCGCCGCGGCCGGCCCCCGCCCGCGGGCCACGATCGGCCAGGTCGTCTCCACCTCGTCGTCCCGGATCCCGTAGACGAAGTCGTTCAGGTGGGTCACGATGCAGACGTGGTTCGGGATGATCCGCACCCGCTCGCCGACCTGGGGCTTCCAGCTGGTCCGGCTGAGGTCGAGGATGCCGTGCTCCTCCGACATCCCCTTCACCGTCACCTCGGGCCGATCCAGCAGCTCGCCGAAGCCCTGCCCCGCGCCGACCCGGAGCGGCTCCCGACCCAAGGCCTTGGTCCCGGCGTCGATCACGGCCTGACCGGGCACCGCGGTGCTCACCACGGTCGCCAGGACGGTCAGAGCGCAGTCCTCGCGCGCTACCGAGCCGATCGAGACGATCTCGCGATCGTTGTAGACGTAGGTCCCGGGCCGAATCTCCGTGGCGCCCGCCATCTGGGTCGTCTGGAACACGGTCGGCGTCGAGCCCCCGCTCACGATCGTGGGTCGGACGCCGGCTGTGTCGAGAGCCGCCAGCCAGCGCTCGAGCGCCGAGGCGACCGCCGCGAGGCCTTCGGTCTGATCCGCGAGCGGCTGGCGGAGGTGCCCGGGATAGAACGCGATCCCGGCGTACTCGAGGGGCTCGCGGTCGCGGATCAGCTTGGCGAGCGCGATCGCCTCCTCGACGGTGCCCACGCCCACCCGATGCATCCCGAGGTCGACCTCGACCAGGACCCGCACCGGCCGCTCGGCCGCGCGGGCCGCCGCGGCCAGCCCTTCGATCGAGGCGGCCGAGTCGAGCGCCACCATCAGCTTCACGTGCCGGGGGAGGGCCATCAGCCGGCGGAGCCGGGCCTCGCCCACGGGCGGATAGGCGACCAGGATGTCGTCGGTGACGTCGGCCATCACTTCGGCTTCGCGCGGGGTGGCGCAGGTCAGGCCGACCGCGCCCCGGCGGATCTGCTCGGTGCCGATCCGGGGCGACTTGTGCGTCTTGGTGTGGGGCCGCAACCCCACACCGATCTCGGCCGTGAACCGCGCCAGGTTGTCGAGGTTCCGCTCCAACACCTCGAGATCCACCACCGGCACCGGGGTTTCCAAGTCGTCGAGCCGCATCCGCTGCCCTCTCCAGAGTTCGTGAGACCGCCTTGGGGAGAGGGCAATCTAGTCGGATGCGCGCGGGCTATTGCTCGACCACGACCTCCAGGTGATAGTCGCTGCCGTCGCGCCGAATGATGATCGCCTTGGTCTCGCCCAACCCGACCGCGAACTGGGCCTGGGCCAGCACCGTCGAGCCGCCACGCGGGAGGAGCTGCACGCTGAAGCTGCCCGGATCGAAATAGAGGAGCGAGCTGTAGCTCGCCACCGACGCGTCGACCCCGAAGGTGACGACCGAGTCGGGCTGCTGCGGGTCCGGCGGGTCCAGCTTGAGATCGAGCAGGGTCGGCGAGGCCGTCCCCTCGCTCACCACGTTCACCAGCCGCAGGTTGGCTCGAGCGGGGGCCACCGCGCCGGTATCCGGGGTCACCGCGGAGCTGAACTGACTCCGGCCGGCGCCGGTTACCACCAGCGAGTTCACGTGCTCGGTCGACAGGGTCTGGTCGAGCGAGCCGATCACCGCGCCGCCGGAGCGGATCTCGACGTGCCAACGCCCGGCGGGCACCCGAACCAGGGCGGAGGACGCGCCGTAAGGAACGTTGCGGATCACCGTCGCCTCGCCGACCTGCACGTCGAGCGCGCCGATCCCGGCCGCGGCGTGGAGCAGGCGGATCTCGGCCCCTGGGGAGTCGAGCGCCAGCGAATCCGCCTGGCAACCCGACAGGGAGACGATGGATGCGACGGCGAGGACTGTGAGGGCGCTGGCGCCGCTCGGGTGTCGGATACTCACGCTGACTCCTCTGGGCCTGGATCGTGGGTAGCCCGGATCGTGATCCAGGCTCGTACCGTGACGAACGACATGCAAGACCCAACCTCCCCTGCCCTCGTCACCCGGCGGGCCGGATGTGACCCGCCGGCCGCCGGCCGGGTCATTCCCGGTGTGCCCGTGTCCGACCGGGAGTTGGTCCTGGGAGCCCGGGCGGGTGATCTCGAAGCTTTCGCCCTGCTGATCGGCCGGCACCGCGACCGGTTCCTGCGGTACGCGTGGAGCCTCCTGGGAAACCGGGAGGATGCCGAGGAGGCCGTTCAGGATGCGTTGGTCCGAGTCCACCGCGCCCTGGGCCAGTCCGACCCCGATCGCTTCGGGGCCTGGGCGTTTCGCGTCTTGGTCAACCGCTGCCGGACCAAGGCGCGGCGGGGCCGCTGGTGGAAGAAGATCGCCCGGCCCGAGGGACCCGATACGGTGGTGGCCGTCGTCGATCCCGGGCCCGAGTCGGCGGCCTGGCGGGAAGAGATCGACCGGGCCCTCGAGACCTTGCCAGCGGACCAGCGGGAGGCGTTCGTTTTGAAATATGTCGAGGACTTGAGCTACGCGGAGATGACCGAGTTGACTGGAGCGTCGGTGTCGGCCCTCAAGATGCGCGTCAGTCGCGCCTGCGATCGCCTCCGCCGCGAGCTGGAGCCCGCGCGATGAGTGGCCGCCGCCTCGACGAGCTGGTGGCCACGCTCCGGACGCCCGTCCCGGCCGATCAGGGCTTCGAGCGCCGGGTGATCGCCCGGATCGAGCGCGCCCGGGTGGTCCGGCGCCGCTGGCAGGTCGCGAGCGGGATCGCGACCGCGTTGCTGGTCGCCCTGCTCGCCCGGCAGCTCGGCGGCGACCATCCGACCCGGGTCCGGTTCGCGTTCGACGCGCCCGCCGCCGCTTCGGTCACCCTGGTCGGCGACTTCAACGACTGGGATCGCGCCCGCACGCCGCTCGAGCGAAGGGACGGCGACCGCTGGGAGATCACCCTGCCGCTCCGCTCGGGCGTCTATCGCTTCGCCTATCTGGTCGATGGCGAGACCTGGGCGGCCGACCCCAAGGCCGGTCATGCGCCGGGCGACGGAGACTTCGGCGAGCCCGTGTCGCTGCTGGCGGTCGAATGAGCCGGCCCACCCGTTGGCTCGCCACCATCTGCTCGATCGCCCTGGTCGGGGCGATCCTCGCGACTCCGGCCGAAGCGCAGGACAGCCGGATTCGGCAGCGGCTCGACCCGACCACCGCCGGTCGGGTGACGGCATTGCTCGACTCCGCGCGGGCCCAGGGCCTCCCGACCGAGCCGTTGGTCCAGAAGGCGCTCGAGGGAGAGAGCAAAGGCGCACCGAGCCCGCGGATCGTCGCCGCCCTCCAAGCGCTGCTCTCGGGCCTCGGCCAGGCCCGCCTCAGTCTGGGCGAGCGGGCCAGCGACGACGAGCTGGTGGCCGGCGCGCTGTGGCTTCGAGCCGGCGGCGCCGCGGGCGAGCTGGCCCGGCTTCGGGCCGGCGCTCCGACTCGATCGCTCGCCGTGCCGCTGGTGGTCTCCGCCGACCTGGTGGCGCGAGGATGGCCGATCCGCGAAGCCTTCGCCGACGTCGAGCGGCTGCTCGAAGCCGGCGTCACCGACCGCGACTTCCTCTCGCTCCGCTCTCAGGTGGACCGGGCCGTGATGAACGGCGAAAGCGTGTCCGACGCGGTTCGGCGAGAGGTGAGTCGCCTTCGACCAGAGCGGCAGCCATGAGCGTGTCCCCCGTCCGCCCGATCCTCAACTCGGCGCTCGCCGCCGCCCTGCTGGTCCCGACCGGCCTGGCCGCGCAGTCGGCGGCGGCGCTCGGCGCCGCGACTCGGGTCGGGTCGCTCGCCGGCAGAGACCAGACCGCGAGCCTCTGGTTCAACGGAGCGCTGGCGCTCGAGGGTCGCGAGTGGAAGCTCGACTTCCGCTCGGCGGGGGCCATGGAGCGCGGGCGACTCGGCACTGAGACCGTGCTGCTCGGTCGCCTGACGCCCGCGCTGGCCGACCGGACCCGATTGGTGCTCGGGCTCGACGGGATCGTGGACCAGCCCGCGGGACTCGACGGCTCCGGCGTGGCCGAGGGACGACTCGGCCTGCGGCAAGCGCTGGGCGGCTTTCAGCTCGAGGCCGGCGCCAAGGCGGTGGCGTGGCAGAGTCGAGGCCGCCGCTACTTCGGCGGGGGCTACGCCGCGACCTCGCTCTCGCTCAAGGGACTCACCCTGAGCGGCGAGATCAGCCGGCTGCAGACCACCGCCGGCGATCTCTCGGCCGTCGATCCGAGCTCCGCTCCCGGCCCCCTGACCCAGGGCGCCGATACCTCGACCTTTGCCAGCGCGTCCTCGAGCTCCGTGCGGACCTACCTCCACGCCGCCATCGGCCTGGCCTGGCGCGCTGGCCCGATCGCCGCCCGCGGGCGGCTCATTCAACGCACCCAGGTGCTCCAGGGCGAGGGCACCGGGTGGGAAGCGGCCGTCGCGGTCGACGCGATGCCCGGCGTTCGGGTGCACGCCTCGCTGGGTCAGGCGCCCCTCGCGTCGGGCATGTTCCTTCCCTATCGCCGCCAGGTCGCCTTGGGATTCGAGCTGGTTCAGAAGCTCGGCGGCACCCCGGCGAACGGGCTCGATGCGAGCCCGGGGTCCGGCATGGCGTTCGACTTCACCACCTCCGACGACGGCTCGCTGATCAGCGTGAGCCACCCGACCGCCGACCTGGTGGAGGTGAACGGGGACTTCAGCGATTGGCAGCCCCGCGCGCTGATCCGCGTCGGCCCCGGCCGGTTCCAGACCCGCATCGTCCTTCCCGTCGGCGTGCACCACCTCAACATCCGCTACGACGGCGGCCCCTGGCAGGTCCCGCCCGGCCTGGCCAGCAGCGACGACGGGTTTGGCGGACGCGCCGGGATCCTGATCGTCCGCTGAGCCTTCGAGCGTCGCGCTCGGCGCGTCGCGAAGCCTCGCGCTCGCGGGAGCAGGACGCTACACTACGGCACCGCTTTCACAGGTGAATCCGTGCCGACTGCTTTTCTCGCTCGCGTCGCCCTCGTAGCACTCGGTCTCGGGCTCTGCGCCCCCGCCGCCGCCATCGCGCAAGGTCAGCGCGTGCTGCTCGAGGAGATCCGCCGGATCGAGCCGATCAGCGGCGGCACGCTGGGCATCGCCGCCGTCCATCTGGAGACCGGGCGCAGCTTCAGCTATCAGGCCGACCAACAGTATCCGCTGGCCAGCACCTACAAGGTTCCGATCGCGATTCAGGCCTTCAAGCTGGTCGAAGAAGGCAAGCTCGACCTCGATCGGATGATCACCATCGAGCCGAGCGACATCCACATCGGCTCGGAGTTCAACAACCTGTTCCAGGCGCGGGGGGTGGCGCTCTCGGTGCGGGTGCTGATCGAGGACATGCTGATCTTCAGCGAGAACAGCGCCACCGACAAGGTCCTGGAGCTGGCGGGTGGTGGGGAGCAGGTCACGGCTCGGCTCCGCGCCTTCGGCATCCAGCAGCTCCGGGTGGATCGGGCCACGGCCGACATCATCGCCAATCCCTACGGCATCACGGACATCTGGACTCAAAACGGGAAGTTCTCGAAGGAAGCCTGGGAGCGGGCGATCGCCGCGGTGCCGCCGGCCCGCCGCGACTCCGCCGGCTGGTACTACGGCCGCGATCCGCGGGACCATGGTAGCCCGACCGCGATGCTCCAGATCCTGACCCGGCTCTGGAAGGGCGAGTTGCTCTCGAAGGCCAACCGCGACTACATGCTCGACATCATGTATCGCTGCGAGACCGGCGCCGCGCGGATCAAAGGCATGCTGCCGGCCGGGACCCGGGTCGCCCACAAGACCGGGACCTACCCCAGCACGGCCAACGACGTCGGGATCATCGACCTCCCCGACGGCACCCACCTCGCGATCGCGGTGATGGTCAAGGGCTCGACCAAAGAGACCCCGGCCCTGGAGCAGGCCATCGCCCACGCGTCGCGGGCCATCTACGACGCGGCGCTCTTCGGAGCACTCTGAGCCGATGCGAGCGTTGACCCCGGTCGCGCTCCTCGCGGCGCTCGCGCCGCTCCCGCTCCGCGCGCAGGCCGCTCACGGCACCACGGAGGCGATCGACGCCGCGGTCTGGCGACCGGTCACGGCCGCGGTAGCGGCGGACGACATCGCGACCCTCGGCCGGGTCTACCACCCGGACGCCGTGCTGGTCACCAGCGATGGCACGCTCCCGATCGCCGACGCGATCGTCGGCTGGGG
This sequence comes from Gemmatimonadales bacterium, assembly GCA_050184075.1. Lineage (GTDB taxonomy): Bacteria > Gemmatimonadota > Gemmatimonadetes > Gemmatimonadales > GWC2-71-9 > SHZU01. Next base: position 9,041 of record JBFXAS010000018.1, on the reverse strand, counting down.
CCGTGACATGGAGGAGGCCAAGCGGATGGGCACCCGCGCCACCGTCTCGCTCCGCTTCGGCCGGAGGCAGGACGACGCCAGGACCGCCTTCGAGTCCGGGGTCTTCGCGTACGCCACGACGGCCGCCTCCGGCGAGCGCACGGTCCGCTACACGCGATTCGAAGCGCTGCTCGTCCTGCAGGGTGGCCGGTGGCTGATCCTGATGGAGCGACAGCTGGAGCCGGTGGACGAACGCGTCTGGCGCTCGCTCGAGCATTAGGCGGGGCCCGGGTGGCGGGGACGCCCGTCTCACGGGCGCTCGTTCGAACATGAGGCGGGACCCGGGCGGCCGGACGCCCGTCTCACGGGCGCTCGCTCGGAGCGTTAGGCTGGACCGGGGGTAGCGGGACGCCCGTCGCTCACGGGCGCCTGCCCCGAGGCCTCAGAACTGGGCCCGCTCGGTGGACCCGGCCAGCGCGGTGGTCGACGCGGTCCCGCCGCTGATCACCTGGGTCACCTCGTCGAAGTAACCGGTGCCGACCTCGCGCTGGTGCTTGGTGGCCGTGTACCCGACCTGTTCCGCCGCGAACTCCGCCCGCTGCAGCTCCGAGTAGGCCGACATCCCGCGGGCCGCGTAGCCCCGCGCCAGCTCGAACATCCCGAAGTTGAGCGAGTGGAAGCCCGCCAGGGTGACGAACTGGAATTTGTACCCCATCGCCGCCAGCTCGCGCTGGAACGTGGCGATGGTCGACGCGTCCAGGTTCTTCTCCCAGTTGAACGACGGCGAGCAGTTGTACGCCAGCAGCTTGTTCGGGAACCGGGTCCGGAGCGCCTCGGCGAACCGCTTGGCCTCGTCGAGATCCGGAGTCGAGGTCTCGCACCAGATCAGGTCCGCGTGGGGCGCGTAGGCGAGCCCGCGCGCGATCGCCTGGTCGAGCCCCGGCTTCACCCGGTGGAAGCCCTCCGGGGTGCGCTCCCCGGTGAGGAAGCGGTGATCCCGCTCGTCGACGTCGCTGGTCAGCAGCGCCGCCGCGTCGGCGTCGGTCCGGGCGATCAGGATCGTCGGCACGCCCTCGATGTCGGCGGCGAGCCGCGCGGCCACCAGATTCCGGACCCCGGCCTGGGTCGGGATCAGGACCTTGCCGCCCAGGTGACCACACTTCTTCTCGCTGGCCAGCTGATCCTCGAAATGGACCCCGGCCGCCCCGGCCTCGATCATCGCCTTCATGATCTCGAAGCAGTTGAGCGGCCCGCCAAAGCCGGCCTCCGCGTCGGCCACGATCGGCGCGAACCAGTGGGTCCGCTCCTCGGTGGGCCGCCCCTCGGCGTGCTCGATCTGGTCGGCCCGCTGGAGCGTCTGATTGATCCGCTTGACCACCGCGGGCACGCTGTTGGCGGGGTAGAGGCTCTGGTCGGGGTACATCGCCCCAGCCAGGTTGGCGTCGGCGGCCACCTGCCAGCCGCTCAAGTAGATCGCCTTGAGACCGGCCCGGACCTGCTGCATGGCCTGATTGCCGGTGAGCGCGCCCAGCGCGGCCACGTACGGGTCCGACTGAAGCAACTCCCAGAGCCGCTCCGCGCCGAGCCGGGCGAGGGTGTGCTCGACCCTGATCGAGCCGCGAAGCCGGAGCACGTCGTCGGCCGAGTACGGCCGCTCGATGCCCTGCCACCGCGACGAGGTGGCCCACTCGTGATTCAGCTTGGCCGCTTCCGGGTCGATCAGCGCCTCACGCATGGCCGAGTCTTTCCAGTCGTCGCGCTTCCGTTCCACCATGGCTCAGTCCTCGTCCGAGATTGCGGCGCTGGTTGGTCGATCGGTCGAGGCTCCACCAAGGGCGATGGTCGGACGGGAGCATGCGTCCCTCCCGAATCATCGACTCGCTCTGATCTCCGGCAGCTGATACCGAGCCAGCTCCCGCTGGCCGCCGCAGCGCTCGAGCGGCGACGGCAACTCCCCGCCGTGGCGACGGGTCAGGAGCTCCGGTATGGGGGGACGACCGCGCCAGCGTCGTCCAGCACCTCGACGGTGTCTCGTAGCGCACCCTCTGTGCCAGCGGCAGCCGCGAGATGGCAAACCCGGGCGCGGTCCGGGCGAGGCCGGTCCATGACCCCGTTGCGCCTGTCCACATCGAGCTTGGCGAGCCCGGTATGCTAGCGCGAGCCCCTCTCGAAAGCGTCGAGTGTCTGCCCTGGGATCGCCGGTCCAGCTCGAGTGGTTCAGGCGCCCCCGGGGAGTGAGACCGGGTCGACTTTGCCCTGGCAGAGGGATGCCACCCCCACCCATCGGGGACACGCCGGTACGTGGCGGGCATGCGGCAGATCCCCCAGATCCGCTGGAGGCGCGCCACAAAGAGCCGAGTGGTGTCGCGAGACAGCAACACCACTCGGCGGGTGAGTTGGGTCGAAGCGGGCTGGCGCGCCGGGGCGTCCCGGCGCCGAGCGACCTATTGGCGGCGCTGGAACGTGCCGAGCCCGCCCAGCTCCACGGAGGCGACCTTGGCCGACGCGTCCAGCTGGAAGGTGGCCATCGCGTCCGCGAACGGAGCGTTGGGCGCGGTCTCCGCCTTGAAGGTGTCGAAGTGCCAATGCCCGAGGGGGATCCGGAAGTTCTGATAGGTGAGCGCCAGCCCACTCCCGTCGACGGCCACCGTGACGTCGCCGTACATCTCGTCGGTGTAGGTCCCGGCGTAGGCGGAAAGCGCCAGCGACGGCTTGGTGCCGGTCACGTGCGCGGAGTCCAGCTTGGCCTTGGCGGCCGCCTGGAAGCCGCGGACCCGCTCCATCTGGGTCAGGGCCTCGGCGTTGTAGTCCTTGGCGGCCTTGCCGATCAGATAGCGGTCGATGATGGTCCGGACGATCGGCGGACCGGCGGAGTGCGGCGAGCCATTGGTCAGCACCACCACGCCCAGGTTTTCGTCGGGCACGGTCCACATCTCCGAGAGCATCCCGTCGATCCCGCCGTTGTGCCAGGCGATCTTCCGACCCCGGTAGTCGAGCAGGACCCACGCGAGGCCGTAGGACGTGAAATGGGTCAGACTATCGCCCGCGCCGCCCACGTTGATGTGCGGGGTCTTGGTGACGCCCAGGTTGGCCGCGCTCACCAGCTGCTTGCCCTGGAACTTGCCGTTGGCCAGGTGGAGCCGGACGTACTTGGCCATGTCGACGATGGTCGAGTTGATCGAGCCCGCCGGCGCGACGTTGTCGATGTCGCGCCAGGGAATCGGGGTGCCCCGGCCGTCGGCGATCGCGTGCGGGGTCGACACGTTGCTCTGGCCCGGCAGCGCCTTGACGCTGGTCGTGCTGCGGCTCATCCCGAGCGGCTGGAAGATCCGCTCCTGGATGAACCGGTCCCAACCGAGCCCGCTCACCTTGCCGACGATCTCGCCGGCCGTCAGGAACATGATGTTCTGATAGCCCATCTCGGTCCGGAACGGCGCGTTCGGCTCGAGGTAGCGGATCCGCCGGATGATCTCCTCGCGGGAGTAGTTGGTCCCGTACCAGAGCGGGTCGCCCCGGCGCCCCAGACCCGACCGGTGGGAGAGGATGTCCCGGATGTTGATCTCCCGGGTGACGTAGGGGTCGAACAGCTTGAAGCCCGGGTAGCGGTCGATGACCTTGTCGTCCCAGCCGAGCTTCTTGTCGTCCACCAGCATCGCGGCGGCCAGCGAGGTGAACGACTTGGTGTTCGAGCCGATCGCGAAGATGGTGTTGGCGTCGACCGCCTCGGGCTTGCCCATTTCGCGCACCCCGAAGCCCCGCGCGTACACCAGGCTGTCGTCCTTGACGATGCCCACCGCGAGGCCCGGAATGCCCCAAGCGGTCCGCACCGACTCGATCAGCTCGTCGAGTCCCGCGAGCGGGTTCTGCTTTTTCTGGGCCTGGACGGCCGGGGCCGTCACCAGCAGGATGGCCAGGGCCAATCCCATCAGTCGTTCGATCGTTCGCCGCATCGCGGCCTCCTTCCCCTTCGGTCGCCCGGTCACGAAACCGACCAGATCTCGCTCAACACCCGCTTGAAGTTCCCGCCCAGGATCCCCTCGATCTGCTGGTCGGTGTACTTCCGGCGGATCAGCCCCTCGGTCAGATCGTACATCCGCTTGGGGTGCGCCACCTCGTCGATGTCGATCTTGTCGCGGAACGCGTAGCTGCCCTTGTAGCCGGCCTTGAGCCGGTCGTAGATCTCCTTCGGCATGTCGTCGTAGCCGTCGAGATCGATGTCGCTCCCCACCCCGACGTGCTCCACTCCGATCATCTTGGCGACGTAGTCGAAGTGATCGAGCAGGTGCTCCACCGTGGTCGGCTCGGTCTTGGTGACGAAGTTCCGCACCCCGGTGATCCCGAAGACGCTCCCGGCCTTGCCGACGGCCCGAATCACCTCGTCGGGCTTGCAGCGCGGGTGGCCGGGGTTGAGCGCGCGGACGTTCGAGTGCGTCACCAGCACCGGCTTCTTGGAGACCTCGAACGCGTCGAGCGTGGTCCGGTCGCCGCTGTGGCCGGTGTCGACCCCCATCCCCACTTTGTTCATCCGCTCGACCACCTGCACGCCCATGTCGCTCAGGCCGCCGTCCGAGCGCTCGGTCGAGCCGCTCCCGAACCAGTTCCGCGAGTTGTAGGTCAGCTGGGAGACCCGCTGACCGTAGGCGTGGAACTCATCCACCGTCGCCAGCATGTCCCGCCGGTTGTAGTCGGGGCGGACGAAGTGATCCGAGTTCTGCGCGCCGAGCAGGACGCCGATCTTGCCCGAACCGTGGACGCTCGCCAGGTCGGCGGCGCTGTCGATCCGGGTGAAGTACTCCGAGCGCCCGGCGATCAGGGCGTTCTGGGCCATGAAGAAGCGGAGCCCGTCCTGATAGGCGTCGGGACCACCGAAGCCGACGGCGGTATGGAAGACGTTGATCTTCGACGAGCGGAAGCGCTCGAAGTCGGCCTGGGTGAAGTGCTCCGGGTTCCGCGCCCACTTCGTGCCCTTCGGAAAGTCCAGGGTGAGCGGGCTCAGCATGTCGATCACCAGCGCCCGCTCGAGAATCGCCACGCAGCGCGCGGAATACTCGGCCTCGCTCCAGGGGAACAGCCGAAACCGTCCGCGGTTCAGGTACGGCGCGGCGATCAGCGCGGCGCCAACCTGGAGGAACTCGCGCCGGGTCGGGGCCGACTTCGGGGTGGACATGCGACCTCCGCTCTCGATCGAGGTTGGGATCAGAATTGTATACAATATGCGCGCGGAACCGACCGGCCGCAACGGCGCCGCGGGGGCCTGCCCCGGCTCCGGGTCGGCCCGTACATTCCCCGCCATGCGAACCATCGTCTGGGTCCTGATCGCCCTGGTCGGCGCGGCCGGCTGGGGCGCGCTGGCGCTCTCCCGGGGCGAGACCATCAACGCCGCCTGGCTGGTCCTGGCCGCGGTCGGCACCTACCTGGTGGCCTATCGCTTCTACGGGCGGTTCCTGCTCCACCGGGTCTTCGGCGCCGACGACCGTCGCGCCACGCCCGCCGAGCGGCTCAACAACGGTCGCGACTACGTGCCGACCGGCAAGTTCGTGCTCTTCGGCCATCACTTCGCGGCGATCGCCGGCGCGGGTCCGCTGGTCGGCCCGGTGCTGGCCGCCCAGTTCGGCTATCTGCCCGGGGTGCTCTGGATCGTCTTCGGCGTGGTGTTGGGCGGCGCGGTCCAGGACTTCATCATCCTCTTCGGCTCGATGCGCCGCGACGGAAAGTCGCTCGGTCAGATGGCCAAGGAGGAGATCGGTCCGGTCACCGGCGTGGTGGCCATGACCGCGATCCTCGCGATCATGGTGATCCTGCTCGCAGTCCTGGCCCTGGTCGTGGTGAACGCCCTGCGCGACAGCCCGTGGGGCGTGTTCACCATCCTCTGCACCATCCCGATCGCCCTCCTGATGGGCTTCTGGATGAAGGTCTGGCGCCCCGGCAAGACCGTCGAGGCGACGGTGGTCGGCGTGGTGCTGCTGCTGATCGCGCTGGTGGCCGGCAGCTGGGTGGCCGAGTCGCCGACGCTGGCGCCCTGGTTCCGCCACGGCGGGGTGACCATCGCGTACGCGATGATCGCCTACGGCTTCGTGGCCAGCGTGCTCCCGGTCTGGATGCTGCTCTGCCCGCGCGACTACCTCTCGACCTTCATGAAGATCGGCACCATCGCGCTGCTCGCGGTCGGGATCCTGATCGTCATGCCGTCGCTCGAGATGCCGGCGATGACCGGGTTCATCGACGGCACCGGCCCGATCTTCGCCGGCAAGCTCTTTCCCTTCGCGTTCATCACCATCGCCTGCGGGGCGATCAGCGGCTTCCACGCGCTGGTCTCGAGCGGGACCACGCCCAAGATGATCAGGCGGGAGAGCGACGCCCTGCCGATCGGCTACGGCGGCATGCTGATGGAGTCCTTCGTCGCGGTGATGGCCCTGGTGGCCGCCGCCGCGCTCGACCCCGGGATCTACTTCGCGATCAACGCGCCGATCGGCACCCTGGGGGGCTCGGTCGAGAGCGCGGCGGAGGTGATCCGCGCCTGGGGCTTCACGGTCACGCCCGATCAGATGACCGGTCTCGCCGCGTCGGTCGAGGAAGGCTCGCTGCTCGGCCGGACCGGCGGGGCCACCTCGCTCGCGGTGGGCATGGCGCAGATCTTCAGCGGGGTCTTCGGCGATCGGCTGATGGCGCTCTGGTACCACTTCGCCATCATGTTCGAGGCGCTGTTCATCCTGACCACGGTCGACACCGGGACCCGGGTCGGCCGCTTCATGGTCCAGGAGCTGGGCGCCCACCTCTGGAAGCCGCTCGGGCGTACCAGCTGGTATCCGAGCATCGTGATCGCCTCGCTCCTGGTGGTGGCCGCATGGGGCTACTTCCTGGTACAGGGCGTGCTCGACCCGCTCGGCGGGATCAACTCCCTCTGGCCGCTCTTCGGTATCAGCAATCAGCTGCTCGCCGCCGTCGCCCTCTCGGTCGGCACCACGATCCTGGTCAAGTCGGGCAAGGCCCGGTACGCCTGGACCACGCTGGTGCCGCTCGCCTTCCTGCTGGTGGTGACCATGACCGCGGGCTGGCAGAAGGTGTTCGCCGCCGACCCTCGGCTCGGCTTCCTGGCCCACGCGCGCGAGACCGCGGCCAAGGTCGCGGCCGGCACCGTCGAAGCCGCGACGGGCGCACGGCTGATCTTCAACGACCGGCTCAACGCGGTGGTCGCCTCGTTCTTCATGATCGTGACCGTGGTGCTGCTGGTGGCCGCGATCCGCGAGTGGCTGGCCGTGATTCAGGGCCGCAAACCGGCCGTGACCCGCGAGGCGCCATTCGTGGAGACAGCGTATGGCTGAGACCTGGAGGTGGTCCGTGCTTCGCGCCAACCTGCGCCGCATCCTGGGGATGCCGGACTACCAGCGCTACGTGGCCGAGCTTCGGCGTGAGGACCCGGATCGAGAGGTTCCCTCCGAGGCGGAGCACTTTGAAGCGTACCTCGCCGCTCGCTACGGGCAGCCGCCGATCCGCTGCTGCTGACCCGGTCGGACCGTGATCGACCCCCGGAACCCCGTCGTCGAGCTCTGCGCCCGCGGCATGAATGCTGAGAGCGCCGGCAACGCCGGCCTCGCCGCCCGCCTGTTCCTCGAGGCATGGGAGCGAGCCGGCGACGACTACGAGGCCTGTATCGCGGCCCACTATCTCGCACGACATCAGACGGAGCCCGCCGAGCTGCTGCGCTGGAACCAGGTGGCCCTGGAGCGAGCCGACCGGGTGGCCGACGAGCGGGTCGCGGGATTCTACCCGTCGCTCCAGCTCAACCTCGGTCACGCCCTCGAGCGAAACGGCGACCGGGCGGGAGCGCGGGAGGCGTACCTCAAGGCGGCCGCGCTCCTCGATCGGCTCCCCCAGGGCCGCTACGGCGCGATCGTGCGCGACGGCGTCCGTCGCGCCCTGGAGCGGGTTCGCGCCGGCGGCGGCTGACCCGCGCTGGGTGAGCCCGGACCGCTTCTGGATGGTCCTGGTGGTGACCGATCCGCCGGGCGGCCTCGGTGGCGCCGCTAGCGCCGCGCGCCCGCGGAGGGCGGCGGGACCGGCACGTGCCGGGGGTAGACCACGCGTCCATCCTCGAGCTGGACCCGCCCGTCCCGAATCACGAGGGTCACGTTCTCGAGATCCTCGATCCGCTCGTCGGGGCGGCCGTCCACCACGATCAGGTCCGCCAGCTTGCCCGGCTCCAGCGTGCCGAGGCGGTCGCCCATGTCGAGCATCTCCGCGTTGACCTTGGTCGCGATCACCAGCACCTCGGGCACGGTGTAGCCGGCCGAGACGAAGTGCCGCATCTCCTCGAGGTAAGGCCAGGGCAGATAACGGAACCAGTCGACGACCAGGTCGGTGCCGATGCCCAGCTTGACGCCCGCCTCCTTCATTCGGCGGAGCATCGCGAGGTTGGCCTCCTGCGAGAAGGTGAAGCGCCGGCTGGTCGAGCCGTAGTAGCCGCCCGAGAGATCGAAGATGAGTTGATAGGGAACGATGGTCGGATCGGCCTCCGTGCCCCGGGCCACCATCTGGCGGATGGTGGCCTCGCTCCGCGGGAGCGGGTGCTCGATCATGTCCACCCCGGCCTGCACGGCCCGCTCGATGTAGAAGGTCTCCGCGTCGGCCGTCACCTTGAGACCCAGCTCGTGCGCCTCCTCCACCGCCGCCCGCACCTCGTCCTCGCTGAAATGCGAGGCGATCTTGATCAGGTCCGCGCCGCGCCGGAAGTTCTCGCGGACGGCCTCCCGCCAGTCGTCGGGACCCGACGCCTGCCGGATCGCCGGGAGCGGGCGGGACTGCATCAACTCGACCTCCGCGCCGTGGCCGCCGAGACCGGTGATCAAACTGCCGGCCGCGTAGATCCGCGGCCCGACGATCCGCCCCTGGTTGACCCAGTCCTTGAGGATGAACGGCGTATCGCCCTGCGAGGCGACGTCCCGGATCGAGGTGATGCCGCTTTCCAGAGAGTAGCGGAGCCGCTCCATTCCCCGGAGCGCGCCGTCCGCCGTATTCCAGGCCCTGGTCTCGGACATCCCGGGCTCGGACTAGTCCCAGTGGGG
>JBFXAS010000017.1:0-35885 GCA_050184075.1 Gemmatimonadales bacterium | reverse complement strand
ACTGCAACCCGCTGGCCGCCTGAGATCATTGCGCGGCGGCCGATCGGCCGCCGCGGCCACCGGTGGGAGCTGGCTAGGGAACCACCCGACGGTAGCGGGCCCGGCCGAACTCCCGCCACCCTCCGCCCGCCTGAACGGAGTCGACCACCTCCACCTCGTTGCGCCCGATCCAACGGTAGACGGTCCGCCCCGTCTCCGACCCGCTCCAGATCGAGATCAAGCTCGAATCGCCGACCGTCCAGCTGATCGACAGCTGCTGCCCGCGCGTATCGAGCCAGGCGCCGCTCGAATCGCCCGCCCGACGGTAGACGGCAGCGGCGTCGAGCGCCCCGTTCGAAAAGCTGAGCACCGCGAATCCGCCGGGCTTGATCGCCCACTCCATCCGAAAGGTCGCGCGGCGACCGAACAACGTGCCGTCGCCTTGCCAAGCGCCGGCGAGGTGGTCGAACGGGTCGGCCGGCCGGGATTGGGCGGCCGCGGCGACCGGCTGCAGGAGCAGCAAGCCGATCGCAAAGAGGGCCGGCCGGCCGTGGAGCGCGAGCGATTGAACCGCCATGGTGCCATCCGTTGCAGGGATCGGGAGGGTGACGAACGAGGGCGCCGTTCATCGACAAGGCCATGGCGGGGAGGTCCGCCTCGACGGCCCGCCGCGCCCGACGTCAGCGGCTCTGCGATACGTTCGACCTCGCGCGGATGATCCTCGGCCACGGAGCCGCTAGATTCGAGCCGCGCCAGATTCCCAGCTAGCGGAGCCAGCATCACGGCGATGGAACCCGTTTCCCTGACCGCGTCCTACTGCGCCGGCGTCCGAATGGAAGACGCCGCCTCGCCCGCGCCGCTCTGCGGCGACCTGGCGTGTTGAACATCGACACCGACGGCAACTCGATAAGCGGCGCGCTCCTGAGCGACCGCAGGGGCCGCTCGATCGGCAGCAACAGCTCCGGCCCGATGACGCTCACCCCTCAGTAGCGGCCGGTCCGGCCTGGCCTACTTGGGCGGGAGCGAGCGGACGTAGTCGTAGCTCTTGGCCAGATACGGCGCGAGCCGCGCGGTGGACTCGAGCAGGGCGTCCGGCACGGCGACGTACTCCTTCATCACCACCCCGTACGACTCGAGCAGCGAGGTCTCGAAGCGCTTCAGGAAGCGCTCCCGCTCCTCCGCGGGCAGTCGGATCCCGAGCACGGCTCCGGTCGAAAACACCGTGAACATGTGGCCGTTGACGGAGGTGTAGAGCAGGTTCCGCCCTTTCCGCTCGATCGCCGGGTGGGTCGCGAGCAGGCGATCGTAGAGCGCCTTCTGACGCTCCGAGACGGGCGTCTTCGCGGGCATCGTCCCGACCCGCTTGGCGCCACGCTTGATTCCCATCGGCCGAGCACCTCCCTCGAGAGCGGCCGCCCGAGCGCGACCGGTGCCGGGGAAACTACCGCGCGCGGCCCGGGACCGCCCGCGTGCGCTGGTCTCGAGCACGGGGCGGCGGCATCTTCAAGGCGTCCCTCACGAGGAGCCCAGGATGCTGACTCAGCGCCTCCGCGCGCTCGCGCTTGGCTCGATCTGGATGGTCCTGGCCACCGGCGGCGCCGGCGCTCAGAGCGGCCGCGCCTACGTGCCGGACCCGCATCCCCGCTGGGAGCACCGGACGCCCGCCCAGGTCGGGATGGACGCGGGTCGGCTCGAGACGGCGATCGAGTTCGCCAGGAGCCAGGAGGCGACCACGCCGCGCGACCTCGAGGAGGCGCACTGGGCGAGCTTCGGGCGCGAGCCGCACGGATCGCCGATCGGCCCCTTCAAGCCCCGCGGCGAGATGACCGGGGTGATCCTCCGGCACGGCTACATCGTGGCCGAGTGGGGGGAGCCGGATCGGGTCGACATGACCTTCAGCGTCACCAAGAGCTTCCTCTCGAGCACGATCGGGCTGGCCTACGACCGGGGCCTGATCCCCGATCTCGACGAGCCGGTGCGTCGTTTCGTCACCACCGGCCAATTCGACGAAGGGCTCAACGCCAAGATCACCTGGGACCATTTGCTCCGGCAGACGAGCGACTGGGAAGGCACCCTCTGGGACAAGCCCGACTGGGCGGACCGGCCACCCGCCAATCAGCCCATCGCCGAGTACATGAAGCGGGTCCACGACGAGCCGGGGTCGAAGTACAAGTACAACGACGTCCGCGTGAACCTGCTCGCCTATGCGGGCCTGATGGTCTGGCGACGGCCGTTGCCCCAGGTGCTCCGCGAGTATCTGATGGATCCGATCGGCGCCTCGAACACCTGGCGCTGGCACGGCTACGACAACTCCTGGGTCAACGTCGACGGGCAGATGATGCAGTCGGTCTCGGGCGGCGGGCACTGGGGCGGCGGGATGTTCATCTCGGCGCACGATCAGGCGCGCTTCGGGCTGCTCACCCTGCGCCGGGGCCAGTGGGGCGACCGGCAGCTGCTCTCCGACGAGTGGGTGACCCGGGCCCTCACCCCGACCCCGGCCAACCGGGGCTACGGATTCATGAACTGGTTCCTGAACACCGGACAGCGGATGTTGCCGACCGCGCCGGAGAACGGGTTCTGCCACCTGGGCAACGGGACCAACATGGTCTGTGGGTTTCCCGACCAGGATCTCGTGGTGGTGGCGCGCTGGATCAAGAACGGGGCGATGGATCAGTTCGTCGAGCAGGTGCTGGGCTCGATCGTCCGCCGTTCGGCCGGCCAGCAGTGAAGGGCGCCGGGTCGCGGTGACGCGGAGGGGAGGGATCGGGTCTCAACCGTGGGCGCCGATCGCCGGATGAGCCGGCGGGGCCCGAACGCCGACCGAACCACTGGGGGTCAAGCATGCAGCTCCGACGCGCGATCTCGTTCTCGTTGCTGGCCGGCCTCGCGGCCTGCGCGGAGCCCGACCTGCTGGCGGGGCTCGCTCCCGACGACGGCTCCGTCTGGGCGCTCGACGCGATCGGGACGAGCCCGCTTCCCGCCAAGGCCGGCCCGGTCTTCCGGAGCACGGTGCTCGCCGACACGTTGACCTTCGGGGTGGAAGACGACCGCTGGGCGCCCCGTCCGCTCGCTCGGAGCGACCGAGTGATCCGCCTCGACGGTCAGGTGCTGACCGAGCCCTGGTTCTACACCTACGACGATCCGAGCAGCGGTCGATTCGCGATCCGCGGCCTGTGCGCCGACGGCGATCTCGCGAGCTGCATCGACGCCTCCGCCACCGCGTTTCTCGACGGCGACACCCTCCGGATCGAGTTCACCCAGGGCGACGTGCTCGGCACGCTGCACTACCACCGGGTCCGCTGAGGTGTCGGTCCGGGGAGCCGGGCAGCTCGCCCTGCTCGCCTCGCTGGCGGCCGGCTGCGGAATCCTCGGGATCGACGGCTACGACGGCAAGGCGACCTGGGAGGTCGCCCCCGAGAAGGCGACCTGCTTCGGCCTGTTCGAGACCACCTGTCTGCAGGTGCGCGAGCCGGGCGCGTCGAGCTACGAGAATTTCTACGGCTCGATCGACGGGTTCGACTTCCAGCCCGGCTTCCGCTATCTGATCCGGGTGGGCTGGCATAAGGTCGACCCGGTCCCGGTCGACGGCTCGAGCCGCCGCTACGAGCTGATCGAGCTCCTGTCGAAGGAGCCGGTTCCGGTCCCCTGACCGCGGCCAGCGCCGGCCGCCGAAAGGGCTCGTCTTCGCGGTAGCTGGTCCGATCGGGGTGACCCGGAGCGGGCCTAACGGTTTGGCGGCGCGCCACGGGTGGTCGGGAGCTCGAGCGCGCTCGGGTGTTCGCGGTCATGGTAGATGGTGACCGTCGCCACCCGCGCGTCCCGCACGGTCTCGTCGGCCACCACCCCGCCGGCGTTGTGGTTCTTCTGAAGCTCCGTGGTGTTGGGCGAGCGGAAGAAAAGCCGGAGCCGGCTGCCCTTCGCGATTCTCCGCGCGAACCAGGGAAAGTTCTCGAACCGATACTCCAGCGGCATCCCCGGCGGCACCAGCTTCTCCTGGCGGAGCGACTCCCGGTAGCGGGCCCGGAGCACCGAGGTAGTGAGCAGGATGCTGCTCCCGTCGGGCAGGATCTCGTAGACGGTGGCCTGGAAGTCGGTGTCGGGCACGTCGAGCGAGGCCCAGATCCGCAGGGTCAGCTGGCCGGCGATCTCGGTCTCCTCGGCGAAGGGGGCGGTGTGATAGACGACCCCGTTCCCGCCCGTCGTGAGGACCCGGGATTGATCGACGAACGAAATCGCCGCGGGATGGGTGACGCCCTCGTCCACCGGCGGCGGGTCGCGCGGGTCGTAGCGGTAGCGGTCCGTCGTCGACCGGGCGGGCGGGGCCTCGGTCGTCAGTCGGCCGCCGCCGAAGGCATCGTCGGCTCGGCCGTCGGAGGCGAGATGGAGCGTGCGACGCTCGTCGGCCACGGCCTCGAGACTCGGGGCGTAGCGCCAGACGTCGCCGTGCGCGCCGGCGACGTAGTAGGCCACTCGGTCCTGGAGGAACGCCGGCCGACCCCCCTTCCCCTTCATGGTCCAGTCGTACCAGGCCTTGTGGAGCGCCCGAATGTCGACCATGCTGGCCGGCCCGAAGCGCACCCCGTTCACCTCGCGAGTCGGAGTGCGGGTGCCGCCGTGATCCCAGGGCCCGATCACCAGATAGATGTTGCGCCGCGCCTCGGCGCTCGCGTGAGCCAGGAACTTCCGGTAGTGCGCCAGCGTGCCCAGCTGATCGCCGTCGTAGTGCCCGGTGATGGTGAGGATCGGCTGCGTGATCCTGGCGTACTCCGCGGGCCCGGGCGCCACCGCGTCCCAGTAGGGGTCGGGGGTCGGGTGCGCGAGCCACTTCTGGAAGATCGCCGACGGGTTGCCGGCGACACTGTCGAGGACCCGGAAGGGCAGGCCCTCACGGGCCAGGATCCGCATGTAACCCGACCACTGCGCCATGTCGGCGAAGAGCTGGCCCTGCGCCGCGTTCCCGCTGGTGAAGGTGAGCCACTGCGGCAGATAGCTCGGCATCACGTTGCCCTCGAAGGGGAAGTCGACGCCGAGATAGGCCGGAGCCACGGGGACGATGGTGGTCAGGTGCGGGGGCAGGTACTTGATCGTGGCCCACTGGTCGGTGCCGCCGTAGGAGCCGCCCCACATCGCCACCTTCCCGTCGGACCAGGGCTGCCGGGCGATCCACTCGACGATGTCGTGGCCGTCCCGCCCCTCGTTCACGAAGGGCTCGAACTCGCCTTCGGAGTTGCCGCGCCCGCGGACGTCGATCGCGGCGAAGACGTAGCCGTCGCGCGCGTGGTACATCGCCCACTGGTGGTAGGTGTCGGCGATGTAGGGCGAGAGGGTGAGGATGGTGGGGAGCGGCGCGGTCTGGTCCCGCGGCCGGTAGAGGGTGGCGTTGAGCCGCACCCCGTCCCGCATCGGGACCTGGACGCCCCACTGGATCGCCACCTCCGGCGGCGGCGAGGGGTCCTGGGCGGCGAGCGGGGACCAGGCCAGCGCGGCGAGCAGCAGCCAGAGGGGCGATCGCATCGGAAGGGCTCCGTCTTGCGACGTTGAAATTTTGCGCGATATTTCAATCATGGCTCGGCCCCGCACGAAACGCAACCGCCCCTACCCGATCACCCGGCGGGACCAGCTCGCCGCGCTCGCCTCGGCCGTGCGGCAGGAGATCATCGACACGATCCAGGCCGCCGGCCCCTGCTCGGCCGCCGAGATCGCCGCCCTGTTGGGACGGCCGGCCGACGCGCTCTACTATCACATCCGGAAGCTGGTGGCGGTGGGGCTGCTGATGCCGGTCGAGCCTCGCCGGCCGAACGGCCGCGAAGAGGCCGTCTACGATCTGGTCGGCCACCCCCTGGTGCTCGAATACCCGGCCCGGCGGACCTCCAAAGGGCATCCCCACCGGGCCCTGGTCCGGTCGATGCTCAGCACCGCCGAGCGGGACGTCGCGGCCGCGCTGGCGAGCCCGACCACCCGGCAGGACACCGCGCTCCGCAACTTCTGGGTGGGACGGCGCCACGCCTGGCTGACCCGGCGCGACCTGAAGCGCGTCAACGAGCTGATCGACGAGCTGGTCGAGGTGATGACCACCGCGCGGGATCCCGGACGCGGCGAGCTCTGCACCCTGACCCTGCTCCTGGCTCCGCGGCGCCCGCGCGACGCCCGCCGGGGCCGGGCCTCCACCACCACGCGGGAGTGACGGCCATGACCCCGACCGCCCACGACGATCTCTTCGCCCCCGAGATCATCGCCGACCCGTACGGCTACTTCGGCGCCCTCCGGGAGCGCGACCCGATCCACTTCAACGAGCGGGCGTCGCTCTGGATCGTCACCCGCCACGAGGACCTGGTCTGGCTGCTGCGGCACCACGAGCTCTTCTCGTCGTCCGTGATCCGGACCGACAGCCGGCCGCCGTCGCCGCCGATCGACGAGCAGGACAAGGACCTCTTCGAGCAGGTCCGTCATTTCCGCGCCGACCAGCTGGTGGAGCAGGACCGCCCCGACCATCTGGTCCAGCGGGCGGCGATCCACGAGTACTTCACCCCGACCGCGATGGAGGCGTGGCGGCCGTTCGTGCGCCGGGCGGTGCACGAGCTGCTGGACGAAGTCCAGGACCGGGGCCGGATGAACCTGCTCGAAGCGCTCGCCGCGCCGCTCCCCGTCCGGATCATCACCCATATGATGGGCGTGCCGAACGAGGACCGGGAGCTGCTCCGGCACCTCGCCGACCAGCTGCTCTACATCAACCGCGGTGAGTCGTTCCGGATGCGGCCGCTGATGGAGGGCATCAACCGGATGATGGACTACGTGCTCCCCAAGATCGAGGAGCGCGCCGTCCGGCCCAGCGACGACTTCCTCTCGGTCCTCGCCCAGGCGGAGCGGCGCGGCGTCTTCACCCGGCACCAGGTGATGGTGAACAGCGCGCTGCTCCTGTTCGCGGGACACGAGACCACGATGAACCTGATCTGCAACGGGACGCTGGCCCTGCTGCGGCATCCGGACCAGTGGGCGATGCTCTGCGCCGATCCGGAGGCGCGGGCGCGGCTCGCGACCGAGGAGTGCCTCCGCTACGATCCGCCCGTCAAGTCGACCCAGCGAATCGCGGCCGAGGACGTCGAGCGCCAGGGCAAGACGATCCGGAAGGGCGACCGGCTCCGCTGGTTCATCGCCGCGGCCAACCGCGACCCGCGGGTCTTTCCCGATCCGGACCGCTTCGACCTCACCCGCCAGCCGAACCCGCACCTCGCCTTCGGCTCGGGCATCCACTACTGCCTCGGCGCGACCCTGGCCCGGGTCGAGGGGCAGGAGGTCTTCCGGGCCCTGGCCGAGCGGTTGCCGACCATGCGACTGGCCGGCGAGCAGCTGGAGTATCAGCCCAGCATCCAGTTCCGGTCGCTCAAGGGTCTCCAGATCCGCTGGGACTGAGCGGACCCGAGCCCAACCGACCGACCACCGTACCTGACACGAGCGAAAGGGAGCGCGACATGGCCGGCTACCTCGGCGACGGAGAACCGACCGCGAAGCCCGTGACGACGCTGAGCGTCGTCCAGATGAAGCAGGCGGGGCGGAAGATCGTGATGATCACCGCGTACGACGCGCTCTACGCCTCGCTGGTGGATCGGGCCGGCGTCGACCTGATCCTGGTCGGCGACTCGGTCGCCCCGGTGCTGGCCGGCGAGTCCACCACCATACCGGCCACCGTCGAGCAGATGATCTACCACGGTCGCAGCGTGACCCGCGGCGTGCGACGGGCGCTGGTCGTGGTCGACCTTCCCTTCCTCAGCTATCAGGTCTCGATCGAGGAGGCGCTGCGGAACGCCGGCCGGATCCTCAAGGAGACCGGAGCCGGCGCGGTCAAGCTCGAGGGCGGCGCCCACTTCGCGCCCACCGTCGAGGCGCTGGTCAAGGCGGGCATCCCGGTGATGGGCCACCTCGGCTTCACGCCGCAGTCGGTCCACCAACTCGGCGGCTTCAAGATCCAGGGCAAGCAGGCCGACGCCGCGGATCGTCTGGTGGAAGACGCCAAGGCGCTGGAGCGGGCCGGCGCCTTCGCCATGGTGCTCGAGCTGATGCCCGGCCCGGTGGGCGCGCGGGTGAGCGAGGCGGTGCGGATTCCGACCATCGGGATCGGCGCCGGCCCGGGGACCGACGGCCAGGTCCTGGTGCTCCACGACATGCTCGGCCTGAACGAGGGCTTCACCCCGAAGTTCCTCAAGCGCTACGCCGAGCTGGGTCGCGCCACCGTGGACGCCGTGAGCCGCTTCGGCCAGGAGGTGCGGGACGGCGCCTACCCGGCCCCGGAGCACACCCACGGCGGCTGACGCGGGGACGGCCATCGCTTGACGGCGGGCCCGCCGGAGGCCACCTTGAACATACCTTAGAACACACGGGGTATGTTCTGTGGCCAAGGGCGCCGGGTCCGACGAGCTTCCTCTCCTGAAGGGCACCCTCGATCTGCTGGTGCTCAAGTCGCTGGGCTTCGGGCCCGCCCACGGCTATGGGATCGCGAGCTGGCTGGAGCAGCGCTCGGGCGGAGCCATCGGGGTGGACGACAGCGCGCTCTACCAGGCCCTCCAGCGGCTCGAGGCCAAGGGCCTGGTCGACGCGGAGTGGGGGCTCACCGACACCAACCGGCGGGCGCGCTTCTACCGGCTCACCGCGGCCGGCAAGCGGCGATATCGCGACGACGCCCGGGTCTGGTCGCGCTACGCCGAGTCGGTCTCGTCGATCCTCGCCCTCACCGAGCGCTGACCGTGCCGCGCGCCGGGGGTGGATCGCGAGGTCACCGAAAGCTCTTCCGACTCGGCCGGGACGAGACGCCCGAGCGGGAGATGGACGAGGAGCTCGAGACCCATCTCGAGCTCCGGGTGGCGGACCTGATCCGCCAGGGCGTCGCCGAAGCGGAGGCCCGGCGGCTCGCGAGGGAGCGCTTCGGGCCGGACTTCGACGCGGCGCGCCGCGAGCTTCGCCGCGGGGCCAGGCGGCGGGCACAGGTCAAGAGCCGGTGGGCCCGGCTGGAGGGCCTCCTCGCCGATCTCCGGCTTGCGATTCGGCGGGCGCGCCAGGCGCCAGGCTTTACCGCGATCGCGGTGG
Source organism: Gemmatimonadales bacterium (assembly GCA_050184075.1). Lineage (GTDB taxonomy): Bacteria > Gemmatimonadota > Gemmatimonadetes > Gemmatimonadales > GWC2-71-9 > SHZU01. The sequence continues at coordinate 26,828 of JBFXAS010000017.1, read as the reverse complement.
CGATCCTCGCGCTCGGCCTGGGCGCCACCACGGCGGCGTTCACCCTGACCCGTTCGATCCTCCTCAAGCCGCTTCCCTTCCCCGCGCCCGACGAGCTGGTCTGGCTCTCGGGCGTCGACTCCTCGGGCGCCAAGATCGAGGTGGTCTCGGCCGGCAACTGGCACGACTGGCGCGCCGGCTCGCGATCGCTCTCGTCCACGGGTCTCTTTCAGCCGCGACGCTACGCGATCGACGGGCCCGCGGGCCCGGTGCGAGTGCCGGCGGCGGACGTGAGCGTCGGCTTCTTCGAGACGCTCGAGCCGCGGTTCCTGCGAGGCCGGGGCTTCAGCGAGACGGAGATCGAGGCGCTCGAGCCAGTCGCGGTGGTGAGCGAGCGACTCTGGCGGCGGCTCTTCGGCGAGGACAGCTCGCCGGCGCGCTCCGTCGAGATCGAGCATCGACCGCACCGGGTGGTCGGCGTCGTCCGGACGGGGCAGGAGTTCCCGATGGGCACCGAGCTCTGGCTGCCGGTTCGGCTCCGGCCCGAGCACGGCTCGATGCGCAACAACATCAACTGGATGGCCGTGGCGAGACTGACTCCGGACGCGACGATCGCCCGGGCCGAATCCGAGCTGACCGGAATCGCGCAGGCGATCCGCGCGGCCGAGCCGGAGGCGATCTACTCGTACGGCGTGAGGGTCGATCCGCTGATCGCGACGGTCGTGGGCGACGCCGGGAGCTATCTCGGCATCCTGATGGCCGCGGTGGCGCTGGTGCTGCTGGTGGCCTGCAGCAGTCTGGCGGGGGCGCATCTCGCGCGGGGCCAGGGCCGTCGGCGGGAGATGGCGGTGCGGGCGGCGTTAGGCGCCGGGCGATCGAGACTCGGAACCCAGGTCGCGGTCGAGCACGGGGTGCTGAGCCTGGCGGGCGGGGCGCTCGGCCTCCTGCTCGCGTGGCTGGTGGTCGGCCTGGCCGTGCGGCAGCTGGGCGCCACCATCCCGCGGGTCGAGGAGGTCCGGATCGACGGGACGGTGGTGGCCTTCGCGCTCGCGCTCGCGGTGGCGGTCGGGCTGCTCACCAGCCTCGCGCCGATCCGACTCGCCACGGGGGCGGCGAGCGCCGAGGCCGGTAGGGGCGGACGAGGGCTGGTCGGCGGGGGCCGCGGTCTCCCCGGCGGCCGCCTGCTCGCGCTCGAGGTGGCGTTGGCGCTGGTGCTGCTGGCCGGGGCCGGACTCCTGATCCGGAGCTTCGCCGCGCTGGCCTCGCGGGAGCTCGGCTTCGACCCGAACGTGGCGACCGCGTCGGCCACGCTCACCGGCGATCGCTACCGCGACTCGACCGCGATCACCGCCTACTGGGACCGACTGGTGGCCGAGCTCCGGGGCATCCCGGGCGTCGACGCGGCGGGCGCGGCGAACTGGGTGCCGCTCGGGATGTCGGGCAAGAGCTTCGTCGAGGTCGAGCGCGGCGCGGGCTCCTGCACCGATCTCGGGTATCGGGTGATCACCGAGGGCTATCCCGAAGCCCTCGGAATCCCGCTCCTCGCCGGGCGGCCGTTCGGCCCGGGCGACGGTCCGTTCGACGAGCGGGTCGTGCTGATCAACCAGGCCGCGGCCCGCGAATGCTGGCCGGGCGAGTACCCGATCGGCCGCCGGGTGCGGGCGCCGTCGTTCGAAGGCTGGCTCCACGGCGGGGTGGCGCCCTGGCTCACGGTGGTCGGGATCATCGGCGACGTTCGCCACTACGGCCCGGGCTTCGACGCCGAGGCCGAGATGTACGTGCTCCACCGGCAGATCCCCCGGCTCGCGACGGCGATGACGGCGATCGCGCGCGGGCGGATGCGGGCGAGCACGCTCGCGGCGGCCGTGACCGAGCGGGCCCGGCTGGTCGACCCGGCGACCGCGGTCGAGGTGGGCACCCTCGACGCGAGTCTCAGCGCGCAGCTCTCCACCCGGACGACGCTGATGACCCTGGTCTCGGGCTTCGGCCTGTTCGCGCTCGGGCTCACGGCGGTGGGGCTCTACGGGCTGCTCGCCTACTCGGTGGGCCAGCGCACCCGCGAGCTGGCGGTGCGCGCCGCCCTGGGGGCCTCGAGAGGCGCCCTGGTCCGGGAGGTGGTGGCGGCGGGTGCTCGGGTAGTGATCGCGGGCGTGGCGTTGGGCCTGGTGGCCGCCGCCGGCCTCACCCGTTACCTCGCCTCGCAGCTGGTCGAGGTGACGCCGCTCGATCCGCCGAGCTTCGCGGGAGCGCTCGGGGTGCTCCTGCTGGTCGCGCTGGCCGCGATCGCGATCCCGGCGCTCTGCGGCACCCGGCTCGATCCCGCCGTCGCGCTCCGGGCGGAATAGCGCCCGCGCTTGACGCGCCGCCCGCCGGACCATTAGGTAATCCGGTACGCATGAGCGAATCAGCCCTGGCCGTCTTCGTCGTCGTGTCCTTCCTCTTGCCGGTTCCGATCCTGGCCTGGCTGGATCGGCCACGCACGCGAAAGCCCGACTGATGTACGTCGGCCACTTCGCCGCCGGCCTCGCCCTCAAGGCCAAGGCGCCCCGGGTCCCGACCTGGATCCTGCTGGTCGGCGTCGGAGTGCTCGACATCCTCTTCGGCCCCTTCGTGCTGGCCGGGATCGAGCGGGTCACCGTCACCGCGGGGGTGTCGCCGGGCTTCTCGCTCGACTACATCGACTGGTCGCACTCGCTGGTGATGTCGCTGGTCTGGTCGATCCTGTTCGGCCTGCTCTTCATCCGGCGCGGTCGCGAGGTGGCGGTCTGGGCGGGCGTCGCGGTCTTCTCTCACGTAGTGCTCGATCTCCTGATGCATCCCCCGGACATCGCGCTCTGGCCCGGCTCGGCGACGCACCTCGGGCTCGGCCTCTGGCGCCGGCTACCGACCGGCTGGTGGATCGTCGAGCTGGGCTTCATCGCGCTCTGCTTCGGCTACTACTGGTCGCGCGCCCGGCGGGACCGGTCCTTCGGCGGACGAGCGATCGGGGTCGCGGCGACCCTGGTGGTGCTGCACCTGCTCAACTCCCCCTGGCTCTCCGCTCTCTGAGCGTGTCCGCACCTCCGTCCGATCAGCCGCTCGCGATCTGCTACGGCACCCGGCCCCAGGTGATCAAGGCCTCGGTGCTGATCGACGCGCTGGCTCCGCGCTGGCCGCTCCTCACGGTCGACACCGGACAGCACTACGACTACGAGCTCAACGCGTTGCTCTACGAGCAGCTCGGCGTCAGGAAGCCGGACCTGCTCCTCGAGGTGGGATCGGACAGCCACGGGCGGCAGACGGCGGCGGTGCTGGTCAAGGCGGCCGAGGTGCTCGAAGCGCGGCGGCCCTGGGCCGCGGTGGTGATCGGCGACACCAACAGCACGCTGGGCGCGACGCTCGCCGCGACCAAGCTCCGGATCCCCGTGGTGCACGTCGAGGCCGGGCTCCGCGCGAGCGATCCCCTGATGGCGGAGGAGATCAATCGGCGCGCGGTCGACGCGGTGGCGGCGGTGCTCTGCGCGCCGTCACGTCAGGCGGCGGACCGGCTCCGGACGGAGCGCCGCGACGCCCAGATCGCGCTCACGGGCGACGTCGCCCGCGACGTGCTGGAGCGAAACCTGGCGCGGATCGAGTCCGGGTCACGGAAGGTCGTGGAGCCGTTCGTCCTGGCCACGCTCCATCGCGCCGAGCTCACTGACGACCTGGAGGCGCTTCGCTCGGTGCTGATCGGCCTGAGCCGGCTCCCGCTTCCGGTCCGCCTCCCGATTCACCCGCGCACCCGCCGCGTCCTCGAGGGCCACGGGCTCCTGTCCCTGGTCGGCGCGAACGTCCGCGTCACGCCACCGCTCGGCTATCTGGAAACGGTCGAGACGATCAGCGCCGCGCGGGTGGTAGTGACCGACTCCGGCGGCGTGCAGCGCGAGGCCTACTGGCTGGGCACCCCCTGCATCACGCTCCGTCGGGAGACGGAGTGGACGGAGACACTGACCTGTCACGCGAATCGCCTGCTCGCCCCGAGCGAGGCGGCGGCGGAACTGCCGGGGTTGGTGGCCGCGCGCGCCTCGGCGGGTCGGGGCGCCTGGGACCGCACGGTCTACGGCACGGGCGACGCCGCGGTCAAGATCGCCGACGCGATCTCAGGACTGGCCGCCAGACGCCGCTGACCCCGGCCGCGCCGGCTCGATGCCACGCGCCACGAAGAGCGCGAGCCCGACGGCCCCCACCAGCAGCGCGGAGCCGAAGTACCCGATGCTCATCGCCACCACCCGGCTCGGTGGCACCCCAGAGCCTTCGAGCAGCAGGAGCCAGATCCCCTCGCGCACGCCGAGGCCGGCCAGGGTGATCGGGAGCATGGTGCCCAGCGTCACCACCGGCACCGCCACCAGGATCGTGGTGAGCGGGATCGCCAGACCGAGGCCGTGGGCCAGGCACCACCAGATGGCCAGGATCAGGCCCTGGACCACCAGCGCCAGCACCAGCGCCAGCGTCAGCGTGCGCGGATCGCGCGCGAGCGCAACCAGCAGGGAGCGGCCATCGCGGAGCAACCCGGCGAGCCTGGCCGAGCGGCGCGCCAGCACCGCGAGGACGAGCGCGCCTGACGCCAGGATAGCGAACGCCAAGGCCAGGGTGGCGGGCCGCGTCCGAAGGGCGACCGCCTCGAACAGCAACGGCGGGGTGCCGCGGGCGAGCAGCAACCCGAGGAGCGCGTACACCAGCAGCGCGACGACGCCGAGCATCCGATCGACCAGCACGCTCGCCACCGCGCCGCCCGGACGCCGGGCGGCGCGGGCGGCGGCAGCCGCGCGGGCCGCGTCGCCGCCGACGGCGGTGGGCAGCAGGAGACTGAAGAACGAGGCGATCACGTAGAGCCTGACCAGGTAGCTCCACGGCAGCTCGGCGACGCCCAGGATCAGCCGCCAGCGACAGGCGGCGACCGCCTGGCTCGCGAGCAGCAGCCCGGCCCCGAGCCCGATCGCGGCCAGCGCCGACCCGCCGCCCAGGGCAAAGCCGGTCCAGTCGACCCGGGTGAGCACCAGCGCGAGCAGGCCGATCCCCGCGGTCAACCGGATGGCGAAGCGCCCGGCCGGACTCACAGCGAGGCCCTCCGCGGCGGCGTTGACCGTCCAGTCGGCTGGCTCGTAAGTTGCGGCTCCCTCGGGACATGGACCGCCCATCGCCGGCCGCCCCGGGCCCGGCCAGAGCCAAGATGCGGAACCCGCTCAAGCGTTCGCTGCATCGCTTCGTCCCGGCGCACTTCCAGGATCCTTTCGGACTGGCGAAGCGGTTGCTCGCCACCGGCGATCCGGCGGCCCGCTTCGCGATGTGGTCGGCGGCGCTCGCGGCACTGGCCACCCCGATCGACCTGGCCCTGGCGCCGTTCGAGCGGCGTCGGTATCGGAGCGCCACCGCGCCCGAGCGACCGATCACCCTGGTGTGCGGTCCGCCGCGCTCGGGCACCACGTTGCTCACGCAGGCGCTGATCGGCAATCTGCCGGTCGCGTTCATCAACAATCTGACCGCGATCTTCTCGCGCGCGCCGCTCACCGCCAACCGCTGGCTGAGCCGGATCCCACAGGACCGGCCGAAGAGCTACCGGAGCTTCTACGGCCGGAGCACCGGGCTGGCCGGCCCCAACGACGGCCTTCACCTCTGGGATCGCTGGCTCGGCAGCGATCGCACCGTAGCGCCCGGCGCGATTCCCGGCGAGGCGGCCGAGGCGATGCGTCGCTTCTTCGGCGCGTTCGAGGCCCTCTACGACGCGCCACTCGTCGCCAAGAACAACAGCCTGAACGCGAGCGCCGCCCTGGTCGGCGAGGCGCTGCCGACGGCCCGCTTCATCTGCCTCCACCGCGATCCGGTGCTGCTGGCGCAATCGCTGCTGCTCGCCCGCCGGGAGATCCACGGCGGCGACGAGGCGCCCTACGGGCTGAGCGATGGCTCGGAGAGCGCCGATCCGATCGAGAGCGTCTGCCGCCAGGTGCGATACCATCACGACCTCGCCCGGCGCCAGCTCGAGGCGCTCGGGCCCGAGCGGTTCTGGCTCGTCTCGTACGAGGAGTTCTGCCGCGATCCCGACGGCGTCGTCGACCGGGTGGCGCGCGAGATCCTGGGGCTCGGCGACCGCGCGCCGTGGCGGGATCCGGCGCTGGCTCCGTTCCAGGTTTCCGCGCGCCGGCGCCTTCCGCCGGACGACTTCGCCCGGCTGGAGACGGCGCTGGGTCCCCTGCGCCGGCAGCCCGTCCCATGACGTTCGAGCGTCGAGTCCGCCTGAACGACTGGACCGCCGCGCTGATCCTGCTCGCGGTCGGGCTGCTCCCTCGGATCGTCCTGCTCGGCGCCGACCCGCCCGCCGACGTGAGCCCCTCCTTCATCTTCGACGAGGGCTGGTGGGCGCACAACGCGCGCAACCGGATCCTCTTCGGCCAGTGGGTGCTGGACGAGCACAACCCCTCGCTCCTGGTGACCCCGCTCTACACCGTCCTGCTCGCCGGCGTCTACGCGATCGCCGGCGTCGACCTGGTTTCGACCAGACTGCTGAGCGCGCTCGCGGGCTTCCTCGCCTGCGTGACGCTCTACGCGGGGTTCCGACGCGATCGAGCGCCGCGAGAGGCGCTGATCCCCGCGCTGATCCTGGCCACCAGCTACGCGGCGTTGTCGCAGAGCAGGCTCGGGCTCACGGAGACGCTGCAGCTCCTCTGGCTCACGCTGGTGTTCGTCGGCGTGCTGCGCAGCGATCGGGCGCTCTGGAGCGGCGTCGCCGGCGGCGCGCTGGTGTTGGCGATGCTGGTGAAGCCGTCGGCCTTGATGGTGGCACCGGTCCTCGGCGCCTACTGGCTCTGGCACCGGGCTCGCGCCGACGCGACGGAGGCCCGTCCACGCGCCCTGCCATTCCTCGTCGTCGCGGTGACGGGCGCGGCCCTGCTGGCGTTCCTGCTGGTGGAGCCCAACTGGTCGATGGTGAGCCAGCAGCTCGCGCGGAGTCGGCTCGCGGTGACGACGTCGGTGGTCGGCCCCCGCCAGGCGTGGTCGCACGTCGGCTTCGGCGACTTCGGCCTCACCTTCAATCGGTTCTTCGCCCACTCCGCGGCGCTCTTCACGGCCATCGCCCTGCTCGCGGCGACGCGTCTGTTGCGCCGGGCCGCGCTCTCGCGGGCCGAGCTGCTCTCCTGGCTCTGGCTGGTGATCGGCCTGGCCACGATTTCGCTGCAGCGCTACCAGCCGGATCGGCGGCTGCTTTTTCTGATGCCCGCCGTGGCCATCCTGGCCGCCGAGGCCTTCCGGCGCGGGGCGCTTCGTTTGGCGGTCGACGAGGGGCTGCGTCCGACCTCGCCGCGGGTGCTGCTCGCGGGGTTGGCCCTCGGGGGCTGGCTGGCCTTCCTCGCCTACGCCGGGGCCGCGGAGGCGCTCGGCGACCGACTCGAGCGTCACCTTCCGCTCCTGGCCGGCCGGACCGGGGCGAACCTCACGCTGCTCGCCGGAATCCTGGTGGCGTGGCTCGGCTTCGGATGGCTCGCGAGGGCCGGACGCGCCCGGTGGCCTCGTGGCGTCACGGTGCCGAGCCTGGTGCTGGTGGCCGCGTTCGTGGCGCTCGAGCCGGCCCGCTTCACCCTCACGCTGGCCAGACCGACCTTCACGATCCGGGATGCCGCGCGCGACCTGGGCCGGCTGTCGAGCGGGTGGGGGCCGGAGGATCGGATCATCGTCGGCGGCCAGGCGGCGACCTTCGCGCTCGAGAGCTCGCTCCGCCCGATTCGGATCATCAGCGACGGCGGGCCGACCGAGAATCGCCACGCCTGGGAGCGCCTTCATCCGGCGGCCGCGGTGAGCTTCGGGCGACCCGATCAGGACGCGCTGGAGCGCGGCTTCGTCCGCTGCCGAAGCTACGACGTGTGGCCCGATTGGCGCGGGCGGCCCACCTGGCGTGGCGTACAGCTGTTGGTCAGGCCGGATTTGTGCCCACCTCGAGTGGCGGGTCGTTGAGCGCGGCCGCCACCGCGCGCGCCGCCAGCCGGGAGTGGAATGGCGGGGCCGAGTCCTCCGGTACGGTCGGTCCCGGATCGGCGATCACGCAACCGGTAACGCAGGTGCCCGCGAGCGTCTGCACGTCCCGAAACCGGACCCGCTCGAACGGCGTCGCCGCGTAGCGCGCGTTCAGGAAATCGATCAGACCCACCAGCTCGTTGGCGACGCCGCGCTCCATCCGGCGGAAGTCGTCGTGCACGGCGGCCACCAGCTTGGGCCAGGGCAAGCGCTGGCCTCTGCCAATGCCGGCCAACCCGATCGGCACGCCGTCGAAGACACCGGGCGCGAAGAGATTGCAGCCGTCGACCAGGCCGGTCAGGCGGCGGACGCCCGGGGCTCGGGGCAAACGCTCGAGGTACTCGGCGTGGGCCACAGCGACCACCGCCAGCTCCGCGTGGGTGAGCGCGGCGTCGAAGTCGCGGGTGAAGCGGCTCTCGAGCCCACGCCGGACGAGGTTCTGATCGTCCGGCTTGACGAAGGGATCGTGCAGCAGCACCTCGCAGCCCTGGTCGAGCAGCAGCTCGGCGAGCGTCAGGGTGGGCGAGTTGCGGGTGTCCTCGGAATTGAAGCGATAGGCGGTGCCGAAGAGCGTGATCCGCCGCCCGCGAATTCCGCCGAAGCTCCGTCGGATCATCCGAACGGTCTCGGCCGGCGACTCGTCGTTGATGGTCCGCGCCGCGAGAATCAGGCTGGCGTCGTCGGGCCGCCCGCTCTCGAGCCAGCGCCAGTAGAGGAGGATCCCGTCCTTGGGCAGACAGTGCCCGCCCACGCCTACCGTCGGGATCAGGAGACCGCCGCTCGGCACCGCGTTGGGATCCTTCGAGGCGCGATCGGTCTGCTGGAGCCGATCGTTGACCGCCTGCCTCACTTGATAGAAGTCGATCCCGCTGTCATCGCAGAACCGGGCGACCTCGGCCGAGAACGCGATCCGCACGTCGCGGTAGGCGTTCTCCAGCGTCTTCACCACCTCGGCGGTGAGGCTGTTGGTGGGGTGCACCGTGCCGCGGGTGACGATCCGGTCGTAGAGTCGCTTGATCAGCTCCGGCGTGGCGGGACTGAGACCGCCGGCCAGCTTGTCCGAGGCCGCGACCCGCTCGACCAGCCGCCCCGGCATCACGCGATTCGGGCTGTTGCCGAGCAGCACGTCCCGACCCTCCTCGAGACCGTGGCGCGCAAAGCGCTCGCGGATCACGGTCGCCATGGACGAGGGAGCCAGGGTCGACTCGAAGATCACCAGCGGAAGGTTGCCCGCGGGCCGGGCGGCGAGCGCGGGCCCCAGGCGGTCGAGGCTCTCGTAGAGGGGACCGTAGTCGGGCTCGAGCCCGTCCTTGTCGGTCTGCACGCAGACCAGCACCACGTCGGCCTCGCGCGCGGCTTGGTAGTCATGGGAGGCGCGGAGCAGACCGGCCGTGGCGGTCTCGCGGACGATGGCGTCGAGGCCGGGCTCCACTCCCCCGATCGGCGAGCGGCCTTGATTGATCGCGGCCACCTTCCACCCGGAGGTCGGTGAGTTCCGCTGGATCACGGTGACCCTGGCCGGCGTGTCGGTGCCTTCGCGGACCCTCGCGCGCGCCAGCAGGGCGGCCATGGGCATCCCGACGATGCCCGGGCCGACCACAGCGATCTCCCGGATCTCCCAGCGAGCGACGCGTTCGTTGACGATCTCGAGCGGCATCAAACCCTCGTGCGACGCCGGCGCGACCTGGTGGTCACGGCGGCCATGGATGGCGGCGGCGGGGGCAGCGCCTCGCCGTCGATGAAATGGCGGTGCCAGAGCTCCAGATTGACCAGACCCCAGAGTCGGCGACCGTAGGCCTCCTCCGAATCGAGCGCCCGCTCGACCGCCTTCCGGTCGAAGAGCCCCCGCTCACGACAGGTTCGCGAGAGGAGGATGTCGGCGAAGAACGAGCGGCACTCCCCCGCCGCCCAGAGATGGAGCGGCACCGGGAAGCCCATCTTGTCCTTGCGGTCGAGGATCGCGTCCGGGAGCCGGCCGCGCATCACCTTGCGGAGGATGTACTTCAGCTCCCCGCCCTTGAACTTCATCCGAGGCGGCATGCTGGTGACCAGATCGACGATCCGTCGGTCGAGCAGCGGCACCCGCGACTCGAGCGACGCCGCCATGCTGGCCCGATCCTCCACCTGCAACAGCGCCGGCAGGAGGGTCAGCATGTCGAAATGGGTCATCTTGCTGTAGTAGGACTGGGTGTCCGGGTGATTGAACACGCTCTGGAAACGCCCGAACGCCGCCTCGCGGTCGACCGAGGCCCGGCAGTCGTCGGTCAGCATCGTCCCCGTGCCGCCGCTGCGGTCGACCAGCCGGAAGTAGCGCCGGTCCATCGGGTCGAACAGCCCCTCGCTCCAGAACTGGCGCAGCATCGGCACGTATTGCTTGAGGCTCGCGAGATGCGGGACGATCGAGCCGAGAGAGACGATGTGCTCGGCCTCTTCGTTGGTCTCGAAGATCGCGCCCTTCAAGGCCTGCTCCAGATAGGCCACGAGATAGCGGGCGTAACCGCCGAAGATCTCGTCGCCGCCCTGCCCGCCCAGACAGACCTTGACCGACTCCGCCGCGCGGCGGGCCACCATGAACTGGGGGAAGAGCCCGGGCCCGGCCGCGGGTTCGTCCATGTGGTAGACGAGCCGCGGCAGGAGGTCGATGAACTCCCGCTCGGTCGGCACCACCTCGTGCAGCTCGGCCCCGACGTGGCGGCTCATCGTGCGCGCGTACTCGCGCTCGTCGAACGCGCGGCCCTCGTCGAACGCGCCGGTGAACGCCTGGAGCGGCGCGTCGAGCGCCGCGGCGGCGAGGTGGGAGACCACACCAGAGTCGAGGCCGCCGCTCAGATAGGCGCCGACCGGCACGTCGCTCCGCAGCTGCAGACGGATCGAGTCCCCGAGCAGGCGATCGAGCTCGGCGATGAAGTACTCCTCGGTATGCTGGTAGTCGACGACGAAGGTCGGCTCCCAGTAGCGCCGGGTCTCCACCCGCCCCGAGGCGAGGTCGACCAGCTGACGGTGGCCCGGCTCGAGCTTCCGCACGCCGTCGAAGAGCGTCCGGTCGCCGAGCACCAGCTGGAAGGTCAGATAGTCCGCGAGCCCGCTTGGGTCGACCGCGCCCCGGAGATCGGGATGGGCGAGCAGGGCCTTGATCTCCGAGGCGTAGAGCAGCCGCTTGGCCGTCTGGTGGTAGTAGAGCGGCTTGATTCCGAAGTGGTCCCGCGCCGCGAGCACCCGCCGACGGCGGGCGTCGTAGAGCACGAACGCGAACATGCCGTTCAGGCGATCGACGCAATCCTCCCCCCAGGCCGCGTAGGCGCGGAGCAGGACCTCGGTATCGGAGCTGGTGCGGAACGGCTGGCCCAGCCCGGCGAGCTCGTCGCGCAGCTCGAGGTAGTTGTAGATGGCGCCGTTGAACACCACCGTGAGGCCGTCGAAGGTCATCGGCTGCTGGCCGCCGGCCGGATCGATGATCGCCAGGCGCTTGTGCCCGAAGCCGATCGAGCCGTCGACGAAGGTCCCTTCGCCGTCGGGGCCCCGGTGGGCGAGCGTCCTCGCCATCCGCTCGAGCAGCGCCGGCTCGACCCGAGCCTGGTCGAAGCGCAGGATCCCCACCAGGCCGCACATCGCTAGGCCTCGACCGACCTGGGCGTCATGCCGACGGCCCGTCGTCGCGCGAGCCCGCCGCGAGCGAGGATCGCTCGGGCGTGGGTGCTCATGTTGACCACCTTGAAGCGCTCGCCGAGGAGGGTGAGCATCCGCCGGGCGATCCGCTGCTTGCGGGCGGTGGGGAGGTCCATGCCCGGGAAGAAGGACAGCCCGGGCACGGCATCGCCGCCCACCAGGTCGAGCGGGTGCAGCAGGAACGACGGCTCGACGCCGGCCGACCGGCAGGCGCGGAGCGCGGTCCGCAGATAGCCAGCGGCGAGCGCCTCCGAGTACCGGCTCAGGTAGAGGAGGTAGCTCAGGTGGAACGGCAGCTTGAGTCCCGGCATCGTGGTGACGGGGATCTCCAGGAGCCCCCCCTCGGCGCCGAGCTGCCAGGTGTACGGGCCGACCGGGCGAAGTCCGTCCTTCACCGTCCCGAAGAGCGCCTTCCGCTCGGCCTTCGCCTCGGCGGAGAGGCGCGCGGTCGCGAAGTAGTACGCCCGCGCCAGAGGACCGATGTAGGTCGGGAGCGTGGAGGAGTCGAAGAGGTAGTCGCGGCCGCGGAGGATCCGGAGCAGCTCGGGGCTCCAGCTGTAGCCCGGCCCGCGAAAGCCACTCGGCCGCTGGCCCGTGGCGGCCGTCACGGCCTGCTCGGCCCGCTCGATCTCCTCCGAGAGCTGCCCGGGCGCATAGAGGTGGAGCCAGGGCTCGTGCTCGTGCGAGTGGTTGCCCACCTCGTGGCCGCGAGCCGGGATGCTCCGGAGCGCCTCCGCGTTCTCCTCCCGCTCCGCGTCGACCCCCACCACGAAGACGGTGATCCGGAACCTCAGGTCCTCGAGCAGGTCGAGGGCCGCCGGCACGACCTCGGGCAGGTACGTCGGCCTCGCCTCCCAACCCGGATCGCCGTGGGTCTTGAGGTACGACCACAGGTTGTCGAGGTCGAGCGAGAGGCTCGCGAGCGGGCGGACGGCGCTCATCCGGTCACCGCCATCGTCGCCCGCGCGCGGGGCGCGCCCCAACGCGTGCCGAGTCGCTCCGCCTGCTCCATGGCGAGCGAGATCGTCTCGTTGACGTTGAGCGTCCCGTTCGCGATCTGGGCCGAGCTCACCAGGAAGACGCTCGGCAACGAGGTCTCGACCGCGGGGAGCGTCGTCTCGGTGTAGTCGCGGGTGGCGACCGCCAGGACCTCACGGACCCGGGAGACCTGAAAGGCGATCACCTGCTCGCGGCGAAAGGCCGGATACATCCGCTCCAGCGCGGCGAGAAACTCCGCTTCGATCTCGTCGTCCGAGCGGCGCCAAAAGTCATCGTCCTGGGTCAGATAGCGGGGCAGATAGACGAGCGACGCCCCGCCGAACCGCTCGCGGTCGACCAGCGCGGTCATCTCGATCACGGCGGTAAACGGAATCGCGGGGTCGGTGATGTTGGTGACGTAGAAGTCGGCGAGGGGCCGCTCGAGCAGCAGCGACGCGCACGCGATCCCCTGATAGGTCACCCGGCCGAGCCGGTCGCGCTCGGCGCTGGTCAGCTCGGGACAGAGTTCGCCGACCCGGGTCGCCGGCACGGTGAGCACGACGCGCTCGGCCTCGACGTCGTCGCCCGCCTCGGTCCGGACGACGGCGCCCTCGGGCGTCGTCTCCACCCGGGTGACCCGGACGCCGGTCCGGACCTCCACCCCGGCGGACTCGAGCGTCCGGGCGAGCCGCTCGAGCACCAGCGCGTAGCCGCCGTCGACGTAGCCGAACTGTTCCCGCTTGAGCCCGCTCCGCCTGGCCGCGTACATCCGCGCCACGATCGCCCAGATGAAGGCCGCGCTCGCGAGCCGGTAGTTCTCGCCGAGCTTCGCCTTGAGGAGCGGCAGCCAGATCTTGTCGACGGTGTTGCGGCCCGACCAGCGGGTGAGCCACTCGACCACCCCGACCGACTCCAGCCGGCGACCGTCCCTGATCCGCGAGGCGTACAGGATGGTGCCGCCCAGCCGCGCCTTGTCGATCGGAGAGAGCGGCGGGAAACGGAGAAACTCGAGGGTGGTCGAGAGCGAGTGGAGCACGCCGTCGGTGTAGAAGCCGGTGCGGGTCGTGCCCCAACGGACCCGGTCGCCGAGGCCGATCTCGTCCAACAGGTCGAGCAGCGTCTGGTCGGAGGGCGCGATCACGTGGTAGAAGCGGTCCCAGGTATAGCCGCCGATGCTCCGGGCCGCGGCCAATCCGCCGAGCCGAGGCGCGCGCTCGAGGAGGACCACCGAGCGACCCTGCTGCCGGAGCCGGAGGGCGAGCACCATGCCGAGCATGCCGCCGCCCACGACCGCGACGCGATCGGGCCCGGTCACAGGCTCCTCGCGGTGGGCGCCGGCGGGCCGAGCCTTCGACGCGGGCCGGCGAGTCGTTCGACCCAGAGCTCGGCCAGCAGTCCGAGGTGGCCGGCGATGGTCCGGACGATCTTCATCTTCGAGCGGCCGAGCACGCGGACCTCGAGCCTGGCGGGATGCTCCACGATGGTGCTGCCGCGGAGATCGAGGCGACCGAGCAACTCGGCGATGCCGAGAAAGCCTCCGTGGCCGACCTCGATCGGAGCGGCCGCCGATCGACGATAGACCCGGAAACAGCTGGTATAGGTGCTGAGCTTCTGACGGAGCACGAGTCGATAGAGCACGGAGAGCGTCCGGGAGAGCGCGAGCCGCCACCCGGGCACGTTCGACACGGTACCCTCCGGGTGATACGGCGACGCGGTGACCAGGTCGACGCCCGGAGTGAGCAGGGGCACCATCCGTCGGAGCTCGTGCGGGTCGTAGCTGCAGTCGCAATCGATCGAGCAGACGATCTCGGTGGTCGCCGCGCGAAGACCGGTGCCGATGGCCGCGGCGATGCCCCGATTCCTGTCGTGACGCACCAGCGTCGCATCGTGGCGATCGCCGAACAGCCGGCCGAGCACGTCCCAGGTCCGATCCCGGCTCGCGTCGTCCACGAACACCAGACGAACCTCGTAGTCCTCGGCGAGCGACGCCTCGACCCTCGCCAGCGTGTTGGCGAGATAGGGAAGTGCCGCCTCTTCCTGGAAGCAGGGCACGACGATCGAGATCGGCGTGCGGCCGCGCCTGGGCCTGGCCGCGGGGGCGGTCACGATCGCGGCCGGGGCTTCGGCCAGGACGGGCACGGACTCGGCGGCGATCGGAACCCCGAGATACTCGGCCGCGCCCTGGAAGCGGTAGCGGTCGAAGAAGTAGCGGAGCCGCTCGGGCATCCGGGAGAGGTTGCGATACTGACGAAGCCGCTGCAGCAGCGGCGCGCCGGTGATGGTGGGCTGCTCGCGGTCGAGCTCCCAGGTGTGGAAGTACATCACGAACGGCGCCGACTGCCGCCGATCCCAGCTGGCGACGCGGCGGCGAATCCAGCCGTGAGGCAGCTGACGGAAGTAGTTCCCACCGGCGATCGGCAACGACCAGCCGAAGGCGGTCACGGCGGACGGTGGAAGCTCCCAGAGCGTGCGCTCACCGACCCGATGCGGGTGGACGAAGCGTCGCCAGGGCTCGGCGGCGAAGCGGCGGAACAGGAGGCCGACGCTCGAGTCGTAGGCGTACCCCTCGTCGGCCAGCACGTCGAGCGCCCAGAGGTCGTCCGGGCCGAACCAGCCCCGAGGCGCTCGATAGCCGACGATCGGCTGACCGGAGGCCGCGGCGAGCAGCTCACGCGAGCGGGCGAGGTCCGCCTTGAATTCCGCGGGGCTGAGCTCGCGGATGCTGCGGTGGTGATAGCCGGCGCTCGCGACCTCGTGACCTCGAGCGGCCACCTCGCGGACGACGCCGGGCGCCCGCTCGGCGATCCAGCCCGAGACGAAGAAGGTCGCCTTGATGCCGAACTCGTCGAGCAGGTCGAGGGTGTGCCTCGCTCCGCGCTCGACGCCCGTCTCGAACCGGTACCACTGGCCGTGCTGGATCAACCGGTTGAAGGCCCCGACCTGGAAGTAGTCTTCCAGCGAGACCGTCAACACGTGGGTCTTCGCCCGGTCGGTCGATCGGTTCGTCACGATGTGGGTCGTCTCTCGTTCGGGCCCGGGGCGCCCGGGGGCGCTTCCAGGCCGGACTGGTCGACCCTCGGGAATGTCAAGAAACTTGCCGGTCGAGCCGCGGGGGACTCGAGCTGGGACCTGCCCCCCGCGGAGCGGCCGTAAGTCATTTCTTCACGGAGACTTGAGGGGAGTCGACCCGATCCTTAACGGACGTGGGCTGATGCACCCTCGCCACGCCCCGGTGCGCCCGACCGCGGACCTCGGTCCACGCATTCGCTCCGAACCTGGGACACCGGACCCGGGCTCAGCCGCGAGCTGGTGTACCCGACCGCCGGGGTGCCCGCGAAGCCGACCGCGGCGACGGTAAGCTGGTGGTTGTCAGTGCCCCGCTGCGTGCTGACGCCTTGGACCCACCCGACCGGGGGCCGGTCGGGACCTGACGGGCATTGCGGAAGAGCCTTAGGGAACTGTCATCGGCCGTGTGGCCCGGTGGTCACGGAAGGGAGTCGGCTGCCCGGAGCGCGTCGAGGACCTTGCCGCCGCCGCGGCCGTCGGGGTGGAGCCCCACCTGCTGCTGGAAAGCCTTGATCGCCGCTCGTGACTTGGGACCGAGCACGCCGTCGGCGGTGCCGAGATCGTAGCCGCGGTCGATCAGCCGTTGCTGGAGCTCGATCCGCTCCGCGCGGGAGAGACCGCGATCGTCGGTCGGCCAGGGGGTGACGAAGTCGCCGGCCCCGCGAAGCCGGTCGGCGAGGTGCGCGATGGCGAGCGCGTACGACTCGGCGGCGTTGTAGGAGTAGAGCGCGTCGAAGTTCCGGGTGACCAGGAAGGACGGCCCTTCCCGCCCGGCGGGCTCGATCAGCGCGGCCGTTCCCGCGGTGGGTAGCGCGCCGCCGTCGATCCGGGTCACCCCGGTCCGCTTCCAGGCCGCGAGCGGGTGCTTCTGCCGCCGCCCGACGCTGAGCTCGACCTTCGCGGGCACCGCGACCTCGTAGCCCCACGGCCGCTCGGGCTTCCATCCCGCCCGGGCCAGGTAGTTCGCGGCCGACGCCAGCGCATCCGGCACCGAGGTGACGATGTCGCGCCGTCCGTCGCCGTCACCGTCGACGGCGCGCTCGAGGAAGGTCGTCGGCATGAACTGGGTCTGGCCGAAGGCGCCTGCCCAGGAGCCGAGCAGCAGGTCGCCTGGCAGCTCGCCCCGATCGACGATCTGGAGGGTCGCCATGAGCTGGGTCGTGAAGAAGCTGCGCCGGCCTCCGCGACACGCTCCCGTCATCAACGACTGCACCAGCGGCCGGCTGCCGAGGACCCGGCCGTAGTCCGACTCGACACCCCACACCGCCACGATGACGTGTCGGTCGACGCCGAACCGCCGCTCCAGCCCGACGAGCAGACGATCCCACTCGGCCAGGCGCGCCTTGCCGAAGGTTACCCGCTCGTCGTCGACGAGCAGCGCCAGATAGTCCCAGATCGGGGTGGTGAACTCGGGCTGATTGCTCCGGGCCTCGATCACACTCAGGTCCAGCACCACCTTCGCGGTGGCCGAGTCGAAGGTCGACGCCCGGATGCCGCGGGCCACGGCCGTGCGGCGGAGCCCGGCGCGGCAGGCATCGGCCGCGACCCGCGCGGCGCTGTCGGAGGCAGGCTGCGCCCGTGCGGCCGCGGGGAGCGCCGCCGTCAGGACGGCGAGGGTCGCGAGCCGCCGACCCAACCACCGGAAGGCCGCCTTCGAGACGACGATCATGCTCTCAGGATAACATCGACGGGGCCGGGAGGGCACGCGCGAGACCGCTCGCGCGAGGGGCGCCTAACGACCGCGAAAGACCGGCGGGCGCTTCTCGGTGACCGCGAGACAAGCCTCGCGGAAGTCTGCGGTGCCGAGCAGCGAGCGCACCTCCATCGCCGAGCGGCGAAGGGCGCCCTCGGCCGGGTGGATCCCGGCGTCGATCACCCATTTCGCCGCGCGCAGCGCGAGCGGCGCTTTCGCGGCGAGCGACTCGGCCAGTCGATCGACCGTGGCCCGAAGCTCGGCCGCGGGCACGACCCGATTGGCCACGCCGAGGGCGAGCGCCGTGGCGGCGTCGAACCGCTCACCGGTGAAGATCAGCTCTTTGGCCTTCGTGGAGCCGATCAGCTCCGGTAGCCAGGCGCAGCCACCCAGATCCGGAAAGATCCCGAAATCGACCTCCGGAAGCCCGCAGACGGTCCCCTCGGCCAGGATCCGGAGATCGCAGGCGAGCGCGAGCTGGAAGCCGGCCCCAAGCGCCGCCCCCTGCACCGCGGCGATCGTCGGGAACGGGGTCTCCCGGAGCCAGGAGAAGGCCTGCTGCGCCTCCTCGACGTCGATCGCGAACGCCTGGTCGCCCCGGGCCTGACCCAGCAGCACGGCGAGATCGATCCCGGCCGAAAAGACCTCGCCCTCGCCCTCGACGATCAGCACCCGCAGGTCGGGCTCGATCAGGAGACTGGCTCCGATCTTCCGGAGCGCGGTCCACATCTCGGGCGTCTGGGCGTTCCGCTTTCCCGGGCGGGCCAGCACCAGCCGGCCCACCGATCCCTGACGCTCGAGCCGGACCTCGTCCATCAGCGCGCGCCGACCTGACCCCGCGCGGCTTCGATCATCTTCTTGGAGTCGAAGCCGACGCCGCCCTTGAAGACCAGCTCGACGTTCCGGATGTCGGCGATGTTCTGGTCGACCGCGCCGCCGAGCAGGACGAGATCGGCCACCCTGCCGACCTGGATCGTGCCCTTCTGATCGCCGATCCCGAGGGCCTTGGCGCCGTTCGCGGAGCCGACCTGGATCGCCTCGGCGGGGGTGAACCCGCCTTCGACCAGGAGCTCCAGGTTGCGCTGGTCGCCGAAGCCGAAGAGCGCGCCGCCGTTGCCGGTCGGATCGACCCCCGAGGTGAGCAGGCCGCCCGCCTTGAAGAACGCGCGCTCGTACTCCATGCCCTTCTTGAAGATCTCGAGCGGGATCCCCCGACCGGGCTGCTCGGCGATGGTCGCGCGCGAAGTCAGGTACTCGTTCTTGGCGTCCGGCGACATCGCGTCGAGCACGCGGGGATCGAGCGGCGGCCGGTTGGGGACGAAGAGCTCGTAGACGACGAGGGTCGAGGTGAGCGCCACCTGATTGTCGATCAGGGCCTTGAAGGTGGCCTGGACCTCCGTGCTCTGGATGTCGAGATCGGAGAAGCTCCGAAACAGGTTGGGCGAGCACCGGTTCGGCTCGCGCGTCTTGTCGTAGTCGGAGTTGGCGAAGAGCCCGTGCTCCAGCGCGTCGATCCCGTAGCTCACCGCCTCGCGGTAGGGCACCGAGCAGAGGTGGCCGGTGAACTTGAGCCCGTGCTTGTGGGCCTCGTCGATCGCGGCCTTCATGGCGGGGCCGCTGATCGTGGTGTAGAACTTGAGCCACTGGACGCCTTCCTGCGCCCAGTACGCCACCACCCGCCGGGCCTCCTCCTCGTTGGCGACCCCGGCCATCGCGCTGCCCTGCCCGTTGCCCGGTCCGGTGATATAGGGTCCGGTGATGTACATGTTGGGGCCCGGAAAGCGGCCCTCTTCGATCGCCCGCTTGAGATTGAGCTCGGCGTAGGGGTTGTTGGCGCCGGTCGTGCGGATCGTGGTCACCCCGGCCGCCAGATAGAGCAGCGGGGCGGAGTAGTTCGACTGGACCGTCCGGGCCGAGGTGGTGTAGTAGCTGTGGTCGTGGAGCCCGACCAGTCCCGGAATCAGGGACTTGCCCGACCCGTCGATCACCCGCGCCCCGCTCGGCACGGCGGTCGAGCCGCTCGGCCCCAGGGCCGCGATCCGGCCGTCCCGGAGAACCACGGTCTGGTCGGCGACCCCGGCCTTGCCGGTGCCGTCGACCACCCGGACGTGGGTGATCGCGACCACGGGATCCTCGACGGCGACGTAGTTTCTGGCCCCCCGCTGGATCGTGGGCCGCTGGGCCAGGGCGGTGCCGGCCGCGGCCAGGAGAACGAGGGAGAGCGAGCCAAGGGGGCGGGAGAGTCTCATCGTAATCGCCATCGCCGAAGGGTGAGGATTCCGGCCGGACCGAGATCGCCGACCATCCGGTCGATTATACTCAAGGACCAGCAGCCGAACGAGGGCGGGGTGCCACCAGTGGGGAGCGCGGAGCTGAGCAACGAGGCGGGGCGGGTCCGATCGACGAGCGGCCGGCTGGTGCTGCTGGCGGTCGGGCACGCCTGTGTCGTGCTCGGCGTGATCGGAGCCTTTCTGCCGGTCATGCCAACCACGGTCTTTCTGATCGTGGCCGCCTCCTGCTATGCCCGGGCCTCGACCAAGTTCTACAACCGGCTGGTGAGCCATCGGGTCTTCGGGCCGATGATCCTCGATTGGCAGCTCCACCGCGCCATGTCACGGAAGAGCAAGGCGATCGCGATCGCGAGCATCGTGGTGGTCTTCTCCGCCACCCTGGTCTTCTTTCTGAGCCTCACCTGGGTTCGGGTTCTCCACGTCTCGACCGGTCTGGCCCTGATCGCCCTGATCCTCTCGATCCGGACCAGGCCCTGAGGAGCTGGTGCCCTGGCTAGAGGATGTACTTCCTCAGGTCGTCGTCGTTGACGACCTTGGCCAGCCGGTCCTGCACCCGCGCGGCGTCCATCACGATCCGCTTCTCCGGATAGTTGGGCAGCTCGAAGAGCACGTCCTCCATCAGGGTCGACATCACGGTGTGGAGCCGGCGTGCGCCGATGTTCTCCATCTTGTCGTTCGCGATCGCCGCGATCCGGGCCAACTCGCGGATCCCGTCCTCGGTGAAGACGACCTCGGCCTCCTCCGCGGCGACCAGCGCCTGATACTGCCGGGTGAGCGAGTTCTCCGGCTCGGTCATGATCCGGACGAAATCCGCTTCGGTGAGGGGGGTGAGCTCCACCCGGATCGGAAAGCGGCCCTGGAGCTCCGGAATCATGTCCGAGGGCTTCGAGACGTGGAACGCTCCCGCCGCGACGAAGAGGATGTGATCGGTGCGCACGTAGCCGTAGCGGGTCTGCACCGTCGACCCCTCCACGATCGGCAGCAGGTCGCGCTGGACGCCCTCCCGGGAGATGTCCGGCCCGCCGGTCTGCGACTTCTCGCCGGCCACCTTGTCGATCTCGTCGATGAAGACGATCCCGTGGTTCTCGACCCGATCGAGGGCCTCGTTCACGACGTCGTCGAAGTCCACCATCCGGCGGAGCTCGTCGTCGATCAGGATCCGCCGTGCCTCGGGAATCCGCACCCGGCGCCGCTTCTTCCGTTTCGGCATCATCTCCTGGAGCCACTCGCCCCAGTTGAAGTCGGTGCCTTCGCCACCCTGGGGCGGGGGCTGCATCATGTCGAACGGCGGATAGCTCTGGGTCTGCACCTCGACATCGACCTCGCGCTCGTCGAGCTTGCCCTCGCGGAGCAGCTGTCGGAGCTTCTCGCGCGAGCGGACCCGGCGATCCTCCTCGGGCTTGCTCTTGGCCACGTCCCCCGTCGAGGAGACCACGAAGACGCCTCCCTCGCCCGACTCGCCGCCGGTCGGCGCGCCGTCCGTCGGGGTCGCCGGCGCGGCGAGTGGCGGCAAGAGCAGGTCGAGCAGCTGTTCCTCGGCCTTCTGCTCGGCCTGATCGTAGACCTCGTCCTCCCGCTCGTTCCGCACCAGGGTGATCGCGGCGTCCACCAGATCACGGACCATGCTCTCCACGTCCCGCCCGACGTAGCCGACCTCGGTGAACTTCGAGGCCTCCACTTTGATGAACGGGGCGCCGGCGAGCCGGGCCAGCCGGCGGGCGATCTCGGTCTTCCCGACGCCGGTCGGTCCGATCAGGATGATGTTCGAGGGAGTGATCTCGTCCCGGATGTCGTCGGGCGCGCGCGACCGGCGCCAGCGATTCCGCACCGCGATCGCGATCGCCTTCTTGGCGGCGTCCTGCCCGACGATATAGCGATCGAGCTCCGCCACGATCTGTCGCGGCGGCATCTCCTCCAGCCAGGGCAGCGGCTCCTGCGGCTGGGCGGGGGCGGACGGGGCGGCGGGTGCCTGGGCGTTCGGCGCGCTCACGAGCCCCCCAGCTCCAGGATGGTGAGGTTCCGATTGGTGAACACGCAGATCTCCGCCGCGATCTCGAGCGAGCGCCGGACGATCTCCTTGGCGGAGAGGGTCGGGTCGGGCAGCAGCGCGCGGGCGGCGGCAATCGCGTAGTTGCCGCCCGACCCGACGGCGACCGCGCCGTCGTCCGGCTCGATCAGCTCGCCGGCGCCGCTCACCAGGAAGCTGTGCTCCAGGTCGGCGAGCACCAGCATCGCCTCGAGCCGACGGAGCATCCGATCGCTCCGCCAGTCCTTGGCGAGCTCGACCGCCGCGCGGGGCAGATTGCCGGGATAGCGATCGAGCTTCTCCTCGAAGCGGTCGAACAGGGTGATCCCGTCGGCCACCGAGCCGGCGAACCCGGCCAGCACCCGACCGCCCTTGAGCGAGCGCACCTTGGTGGCTTTGGCCTTCATCACCGTGTCGCCGATGCTCACCTGGCCGTCGCCACCCAGGGCCACCATCCCGCCCTTGCGAACGGTCAGAATCGTCGTGCCGTGGAAATGCTGCATGCGTCCTCGAAATCCAGTGTGATCCCGGCCGTCAGGTCGCTCTCGGATGGGCGTCGCGGTAGACCCGCTTGAGCCGCTCCACGCTGGTGTGCGTGTAGATCTGCGTCGTGCCGAGCGACGCGTGACCCAGGAGCTCCTGCACGGACCGGAGGTCCGCCCCCGCGTCCATCAGATGAGTCGCGAAGGTGTGCCGCAGGGAATGTACCCGCTGCCCCGAGATTCCCGCTGCCCTGAAGAGGCCCTGGACCCGCCGCTGGACCGTGCGCGGGGAGAGTCGTCGGCCGCGGACGCTCACGAAGAGCGCCGAGCGGTCGGCGCCCGGATGCGCGACCGCCTCCTCGCGGACCTCGAGGTAGCGGCGGAGGGCCCCCTCGGCCTGACGGCCGACGGGGACGATCCGCTCCTTCCGGCCCTTGCCCCGGACCCGGATCTGGTTCGACAGCAGGTCGAGGTCGCGAAGCGTGGCGCCCGCGAGCTCGGCCAACCGGAGGCCACTCGAATAGAAGAGCTCGACCATGGCCAGGTCCCGGAGCGCGAGCAGGTCGCCGCTGGCGGCCGCCTCCACCGCGCCGGCGAAGAGGTCGTCCGTCTCCTCGCGGCGGAGGTGGCTCGGGAGCCGTTTCTCCACCTTGGGCACCCGCGCCGCCCGCGGGGCACCGTTGCTGATTCCGTGGTGAACCTGGAGGTAGCGATAGAAGGCCCGGACCGCAGAAAGCGCCCGCGCCGCCGACCGCCGGGCCAATCCCCGCCGCTCGAATTCGGCCAGGAAGCCCCGGACCCCCAGCCGGTCCACCCCCTCGATCGTCCAACCGCCGCCGTAGTACTCGTCGGCGAAGGCGAGAAACGCCTCGAGGTCCCGACGGTAGGCCGCGACGGTATGAGGCGACTGGTCGCGCTCCTTCTCGGCGTGGAGCAGGAACTCCTCGAGCAGCTCGCGCGGGGTCATCGCCCTGCCCGCCCCGCGGAGCTTGGCAACGGCGCTCGGACGATCACCACGTCGCCATCCACGAGCGCAGATCGCGGAGCGCCCGCTCGGCGAGCGCGGCCCGCCGATCCGCCTTCCGCTTCACGCCGTCGATCGGATCGAGCAGTCCGAAGTTCGCGTTCATCGGCTGGAAGTGTTTCGGATCCGCCTCGGCGAGATAGCGATAGAGCCCGCCCAGCATGGTCGTGGGGGGCGGCACCACGACCGGGCGGCCGGTGAGGACCCGATGGAGGTTGATCCCGGCGAGCAGGCCGGTGCCCAGGGATTCGGTGTATCCCTCGACGCCCGTCAGCTGCCCCGCGAAGAAGGTCGGCGCGTCGCCCGGGGTCGCGAGCCCGGGACCGAGTGCGGCCGGGCTGTTGAGATACGAGTTCCGATGAATGCTCCCGAAGCGGAGAAACTCCGCGTTCTCGAGCCCCGGGATGCTCCGGAAGACCCGCCGTTGTTCGGGAATCCGAAGCCGGGTCTGGAAGCCGACCAGATTCCACATCTGACCGGCGCGATCCTCCCGGCGGAGCTGCACCACGGCCCAGGGCTCCTTCCCGGTCCTCGGGTCCGCCAGCCCAACCGGCTTCATCGGCCCGAAGCGCAGGGTCTCTCGACCGCGGGCCGCCATCTCCTCGATCGGGAGGCAGCCCTCGAAGTACGGCACCTCGTCGAACTCGTGGTGCGGTGTGAAGGTGTCCGCGGCCACGAGGTCGTCCAGAAACGCCTCGTACTGTTCCCGGGTGAGCGGCGCGTTGAGGTAGTCGTCGCCGTCGCCCTTGCCGTAGCGGGAGCGGGCGTAGATCCGCTCGCGGTCGAGGCTCTCGTCGGAGACGATCGGCCCGATCGCGTCGAAGAACGCGAGCGCGCCCTGTCCGAGTCGCGCGGCGATGGCCTGGCCGAGCCGCTCGGAGGTGAGCGGGCCGGTGGCGACGATCCCGGACGCGGGCAGCTCGGTCGCCTCGCCCTCCACCACCTCCACCTCGGGATGACCGCGGAGCCGCGAGTCCACGTCGCCCGAAAAGAGCTCGCGGTCGACCACCAGCGCGGCCCCGCCCGGGACCCGGGCCCGGTCGGCGCACTCGAGCAAGAGGCTGCCTAACGTTCTGAGCTCGGCCTTCAGCAGGCCGTGGGCGTTGCCGGTCTCGACCGACTTGAAGGAGTTGCTGCAGACCAGCTCGGCCAGCCGACCCGTCTGGTGGGCCGGGGTCGGCACCCGCGGGCGCATCTCGTGGAGCGTCACCCGGACCCCGCGCTCGGCGAGCGCCCAGGCCGCCTCCGCGCCCGCCAGCCCGCCCCCGATCACGGTCGTGCGGAGCTGGCTCACCAGCCGGCGCTCCTGGCCGCCGCGACCACCCGATCCGTCACCAGACCCGGCTCGTCGTTCGCGTCCACCACCTGGCCGGCGGAGCGGTAGCAGCCTTCGCGGGCCGCGAGCAGGACGCGGAGACGTCCCTCCACGTCCCCGCCGGCCAGGAGCGGCCGATCGAGCGCCCCGTCGAGCCGCCCGGCGGCGACCGCCGGCAACACCCGGAGGTAGATCGCCGTGATCCGCTCGCGGACCTCGTCGAGGTTGCCCGGCTCCGCCGCCCAGCCGCCACCGGGCGCGACCACGTGTGGCGGCAGGAGCAGCGCGTCCAGGAGCGCCTGCCGCTCCAGGGTCCGAAACGCCGCCTCGCCCTCCGTCTCGAAGAGATCGGCGACCGTGAGACCGGTCGCCCGGACGATCACCGGATCGAGGTCGGTGAAATGGGTGTCGAGCTGGGCCGCGACCAGCGGCCCGACCGTCGACTTGCCCGAGCCGGGCAGCCCCACCAGCACCAGATGGCGTCGGGTCACGACGCGCTCTCGTCGAGCGCGTCCCACCGGGCCTGAAGGCCTTCGAGATAGCCGGCCAGGTTCCGGCGCAGCTCGCCGAGCGAGTCGCCGCCGAACTTCTCCAGTGCCGCGTCGGCCAGCACCAGCGCCACCAGCCCCTCGGCGATCACCCCCATCGCCGGGACCGCGGTAACGTCGGAGCGCTCGCTCTGGGCCTGGGCGGCGCCCCCGGTGGAGAGGTCGACCGTGCCTAACGGCGACCTCAGGGTCGAGATCGGCTTCATCGCCACCCGCACCACCAGCGGCTCGCCGGTGGTCATCCCGCCTTCGAGCCCGCCCGCGTTGTTCGATCGGCGGCGGAAGCCGCCCCGCCGGCGCGCTTCGACGGCCCGGTCGGCATCGATCGGGTCGTGCACCCGGGATCCCGACCGGCGGGCGGCCTCGAAGCCGAGCCCGATCTCCACGCCCTTGACCGCCGGGATCGACATCAGCAGCCCAGCGAGCCGGCCGTCCAGCTTCCGGTCCCAGCTGACGTGACTCCCGAGCCCGAGCGGCAGCCCCCGGGCCACGACCTCCACCTCGCCACCCAGGGTATCGCCGGCCCGCTTCGCGTCGTCGATTCGGGCAATGATCTCCTGCTCCGCCGCGCGGTCGAGCACCCGGACCGCCGACGCGTCCGAGGCCTGGTTGAGGGGCACGGGCAAGGGATCGGGCGCCGTGACTCGGACCCCGCCGAGCTGGGCGACGTGGCTCCCGACCTCGACCCCCAGCTCGTCGAGGAGGCGCTTGGCCAGCGCGCCGGCGGCCACCCGCGCGGCGGTCTCCCTGGCGCTCGCGCGCTCGAGGATGTCCCGGGCGTCGGTTCGATCGTACTTGAGCAGCCCCACCAGATCGGCGTGCCCCGGCCGGGGACGCTTCACCTGGCGGCGCCGCTGGCCCTCGCCGGCCTCGGCGGCCATCACGTCTTCCCAGTTCTCCCAATCCCGATTCCGGATCAGCATCGCGACCGGTGAGCCGAGGGTCTCTCCGGCCCGAACCCCGGAGAGCCACTCGATCCGGTCGGACTCGATCTTCATCCGCGCACCGCGACCGTAGCCCTGCATTCGCCGGCCGAGCTCCCGATCGACCCATTCGGCGGAGACCGGCAGCCCGGCGGGCAGCCCTTCGACGATGGCCACGAGCGCCTTGCCGTGCGATTCGCCTGCGGTGGTGAAAGTGAGCGGCATGAGCTCGCGTCGGTGGTGAGGGCGCGGTGCGGGAACGGGGCTAGTAAGGTAGCCCCACCGGCGCCGGGGTAGGGACGGCCTGAAGGCCCGGAAGAGCGCACTGGCCAGGGGACAGCCCGGTCGGGGCGCCCTGCCCGAGGAGAAGCCCTGAGGCGGGCTGCTGGGCCCTCGCCCGCCCCGCCGACCGGGCACGACGCCAGCCGCCGCACGGTGTCACCAGGCGCCTCGACCCGGTCAGGGGCGCCGCCCCAACCGCCGGCGACGCGAGCGCCACCAGACTTCCCGACCGGCGCGGGTCGAGGGGCCGCCAAAAGCCACCGGGGCCGTCCCGTTAGGAACGACCCCGGTGGTCCCCCCGGAGAAAAGCGTGGACGAGACGCTAGTTCGCCGCCGCGTCGTCGACGATGCGCGGCGTGACGAGGATGATGAGGTCCTTCCGGTTCTCGGTGTTCTGCGTGTAGCTGAACAGACTGCCGATCAAAGGAAGACTGGAGAGCAACGGGACGCCGGTCTTGGCGCGGGTCACGGTGGTGACGGTGAGCCCGCCGATGACGGCCGTCTCGCCGTCGTTGACCAGGATCTCGTTCTGG